>CALVVJ010000008.1 GCA_944363835.1 uncultured Bacilli bacterium
ATTCCCGACCTGTTAAAAATTCTGGAACAACTGGTGTTGATAATACATAACCAATATCTTTAGATTCTATTTTACGATTCTTACCATCGGCGATATAAAATTCACCAGCATCAATATCTAAATCTTCATTTAAACAATTAAATAGTGTTGTTTTACCAGCACCATTGCGACCTAAAAGCCCATATATTTTACCACTTGTAAATTCAAAGTTTATGTCTTTTAAAACTTCTTTTTTTTCAAAACTTTTCTTTAAATTTTTAATATCTAATTTCATAAAATACCTCACTAACAATTAGTATATCAAAAATTTGTTTATAAAAAAAAAAAAAAAGAACTTATTCAGCTCTTTATATGCATGGATTAGTTCTTGTTAAATTTAATTCACTATTTTTAACTGCAGTATTTTCAGAAGGATTAATATTTTTCTTTTCTAAGACAAAATTTAGAATATCTTGCATTACTTTTTTCTCAGCATCTATATCTTCTAAAGCATAATTTAATTTTCTAATTAAAACTAAAATTCTATCTCGATCTTTTTCTAATATGCTAATTTTCTTACGTAATGTTTTTATATTATCTACCAAGCCACTTTTGAATCCTTCCCTAATATTATGAATTAATTTTATATATTTAGGTATATATACTGCTATATAGATGATTATTAAATAAGCAATCATTGGATTTAATCCACAACTTAAAATAATCAATACTATTAACATCAAGGAATTTTTAGCAATTAATTTTCCTAAATCATTTTGAGAATCTTTTCCTAATTGACATTTTACAATAAGTTCATTTAATTCGCTATAATTTAGTTTTATTTCATCATTTAAATCTTCTAAATTTAATTCCACTTGTTCTTTTTCTTGTTCAGTTTGAATCCTTTTATTTTCTAAGTGTTCAATTTTTTCTTTTTTTTGCGCCACTAAAGCCGCGACCTGTTCCATAATGCACCCCTTTAATCGAGTGATAGTATTTTACCGCTTTTAAGATATAAAGTCAATAGTTATTTGCTATCTATCTTAAAAGACCTATTTTCTACTTTATCTTTATTTTCTTTGGAATAGCCATGCAGTGCTTCTGGAGTTCTTTTTAATAATAAATGGTACATTTCATTATATTCTTTATCTTTATTTTTTCCAATATTACTTATACTTCCAATATTATATTTTTGTTTGTCTTTAGTTACTAAACAAACGCTTCGCTTAGTAGCGATACCTTTACTTTGATATTCAAAAGGATATAACCAGATAATATCATTTAGAGGTATAATCTTTAATTCTTTATTATAACTAACAAGATAATTATCTGTTAAAAATATTTTACATACTTGATTATCAATTGTATTATCTTGCTTTAATTCTTCTTCTATTGTTGGTAATAATCTGCGATACTTGTTCAAAATTTTCTTGTTTTTAGCCTGTCTATTTATATAAAACATTAAAATTAATAAACCAACTATGGTAATTAAGCCAAAAATTATAGCGATATCAATAATTGTGTCAGTTTTAGAAACATAAGTATTAATTAAATAAGGATATATGACACTATTAAAGTTATCAGCATTTACTTCAGTTAAACCTAAATCTTCTTGAAGATATTCAATTGCAAAATTTTTAATACTCTTAGGGATTTTTTCAGCATTACCATAGATTGTCACTAATTCAGGGGTTGCTAAATTAATGTCTGTACTATAATTATAATCGTAGTTAGCTTTAAGACTTTTAAAAGTTTGGTCATCTATTTTGGCAATATAGGTATAGCCTTCGCTATCAGTAATAAAATAGTATTTTTCTAAGGATGTATCTGTGGTAAGGGTTGCAAAATAACTAGTTACTAATTCGACATCAATTTGAGTAAATGTATTTTCTTTATTAACTTTTCTTAAATTAATAGCTTCTTCTCGACTTATTAAATAACTCAATATTCCTCCCCCAAATAAACCAACAACAATAATTATGCTACCTAAAATAAGCAAAAAACGTTTAGGTTTAATTAATTTTTGCCAAAAATTATCTTTTTTCATTTTTTCACCTTCTAGTTTAATTATACTTAATGATTGTTTATAAGTAAACTATTTATAATATCTTATTTTAAAAGTTGTGCCATCATCCAACTCCGAATACACTTTAATTGTACCATTATCTTTAGTTATTATTTCCTTAGCTAGAGATAAGCCTATACCAA
Source organism: uncultured Bacilli bacterium (assembly GCA_944363835.1). GTDB lineage: Bacteria > Bacillota_I > Bacilli_A > RF39 > UBA660 > Onthocola_B. The sequence continues at coordinate 2,188 of CALVVJ010000008.1, forward strand.
AATTATTACTAGCACTATTTATTCCTTTATAAAATCTTTCAAAGATATGCTTTTGCTCATCTTGGGACATTCCTGGTCCCTCATCAACAATTTGAATCTCCGTATAAACATTATTATCTTTAAATATAAGATAAATATTTTTATTTTCAGGAGTATATTCTAAACAATTTTTTAAAATGTTACTTAAGGCTTCAAACTCCCAATGATAGTCGCCGATGATGGTAATATCACTCGCTCCATTAACATGGATATTAATGTTTTTTAGATCTCTAATTACATCTAGTTGTTTAAGTACTTCAAAAATTAAATTTTTAATATTTATCTTATCTTTTTTAAATATTATAACATTAGCATCAAACCGAGATAATTTTAACAATGTTATTATTAAATAGTTAATATTTTCTATTTGATATTTGATGTCATTTAGAAATTCTTTGCTAGTTGTTTTGTCAATATCATTATCACATAAATTATCTATAAGTAAAGAAATGGATGTTAAAGGGGTTTTCAACTGATGGGAAATATTAGTTAAGGAATTTTTTAAATTAATTTTATCTTTTTGTTCTTTTTCAGCTTGTTCCTTTAACATAATTGTAGTTGTATAAATTTCATTTTTTAAAATAGATATTGTTCCTTCACTATTTAAATCAATTTGCAAATTATAATTACCGCGGTTTAATTCTTTTAAATAATTAATAATGGCTATTAATTCTTTTCTTTCTTTACGCTTTAAAAAATAGATAAACATTAAAATAATTAAAGTTAATATTAAAAAAATAATAGAATTACATAAAAGATTATCTTTAAAAGTTTTATTATAAGTTTCTAAAATGCTTATATCATTCTCAGTAAAACCATATGAGGTGAGAATATCACTCGATGTCTCATAATTTTCGGCATTAACAATTGCTATAATATCTTCAATAGCTATATTGGTATATTCATTATTTATCTTTGCTAAAACAGTAGCAATAAAATTATTAGTTAATGTCGCATAACTTTTATATTGATAAAAAGTTATACTCAATATAATAATAAAAATTATGATTATACTTAAAAATAATGTTAATTTTCTTAATTTCATTTATCCACCCTATAACCGATTCCTTTAATGGTTTTAATAATATTATCATTTCCTAATTTTTCACGTATTCTTTTAATATAAACAGTAAGAGTATTATCGTTTACATATTTACCTGAGATATCCCAGATACGATCAATAAGGATATCACGGGTTACAATTCGATTTAAGTTTTGAAAAAGCAAAAGTAGAATACGATATTCTAAACTAGTTAAAATGACTTCTTTATTATTAACAAAAACACGACCTGCGGAAATATCTATAGTAATGTTTTCCACAGTTATCGTTTCGTTATCTTTATTCCTTTTTAAAATTTTATTAATACGGGAAAGAAGTTCTTTAGATCTAAATGGTTTAATTATATAGTCTTCTACTCCCGCATCTAATGATGAAGAAATAATGTCTTCATCATCTTTAGCAGTTAAAATTAAAGTAGTTTTGTGGGATAGTTTTTTTTTGTAAAACTCCAAGCCGTCGCCATCTGGAAGCATTAAGTCTAAGATAATTAAATCATATTTATTTTCAATCAATGAATTTGCTTCTTTTAAATTTTTAGCTATTGTCAAGCGATAATTATTGGCTTCTAATAAATACTTAATTCCTTTAACGATATAGTCATTATCTTCAATAAGTAAAATACTATACATAGTAATCACCAGTAATATTGTAACAAAAATTAGTATATATTAAAACCGATAATGTTGATTTATCGGTTTCAAAGTTAATTTATACGATATGGATTAAACTCAGTCACAGATTCACTAACATAAGCGACATCGGTATTGAGGTAAAATACTGGCCGAGCAGCATATTCTCCATTATATGATCCGTCAGCGACGTATCCAACTAAGTCTCCCAATACATTTCCTGTATTACTAACAGGATATGTATAAATAATACCATATGTGAAACTATCGCATTTGTGTTATAAATGCTATCATATATTTGGAGGGAAATTATGAACAGTGTTACAACAACTTTAAGATTAAGTGAAGATTTAAAAAAAGAACTTGATAAATTGGCTTTAGAACAAAATAGAAGTTTAAATAATTTAATAACGACAATTATCCTACAATATTTAGATTAATTAAAAAAAGAAGACAAGAAATAAAACGGGCAATTATTTGCTTGTTTTTATTAGATAAAAGTATATTTTATGCTATACTATTATTAGGTGAAGTATATATGAAAAAGTATAATTGGGTAAATGATGAAATAAAGATAAATTTTAAAGTACCAAGGTCTATTGAACATCAAATTGAAGAATTAGAAAAATTAGATGAAGAAAAAAATATACTTTATTTTGATTATTGTGATCACTTAGATGTACTGGCTAAAAACGCTTATACTGAAGGTATGATTACTAAAAAAGAGTGGGATGCATTAGTAATGCGCTATGATATTAGAGCGGAGGATTATAAAGATGTATAATTTAGAAAATTGCCCTCTTAGTGATAAAAATGGGTCTTATGGTGGTCAGGCCGGATTAAAAGAAGGGATAATATTTGATAATAAATATTGGCTAGTTAAATATCCCAAATCTACAAAAAGTATGGCAAGAGTAGAAGATTCTTATACAACCTCTCCCCTATCAGAGTATATTGGAAGCCACATTTATCAAATACTAGGGATTAATACTCATAATACTATTTTGGGTATAAGAAATAAAAAAGTAGTTGTTGCCTGTGAAGACTTTTGTATAGATGGCTATGAATTAAGGGAATTTAGAACTATTAGAAATATATATAATAAGACACTAGAAAATAAACTTATTAATGAAAATGTATCAGATTCTGGTAATAATAGTGTAGATTTAAAAGAAATTTTAATTCAAATGGATAATAATCCAATATTAATTAACATTAAAAATTTTAGAGAGTATTTTTTTGATATGGTGATTATCGACGGACTTATAAATAATAATGATAGAAATAAAGGAAATTTTGGATTACTATTTAAAAATGGCGAGTATAAGCTAGCACCAGTATTTGATAATGGAGCTTCATTTTATAGTAAAACTAGTGATGAACGGTTAAAGATAAGATTAAACGATAATAATGCTTTAGAACAAAGTTTTTTATATACACAAACTGTTTATATTTTAGATGATAAAGAGTTAAAATTTAAAGATATATTAAATTGGGATAACGAAGGCATAAAAAGAGCTATTATTAGATTAACTCCAATTATAATTCAAAAGATGAAAGATATTAATAAATTTATTGAAAGCATTCCGGAAGAATTTGAGGGATATAAAATAATAAGTAAAGAAAGAAAAGAATATTACTATAAAAGTATGGAAGCAAGATTAAATAAATTAATTATTTCTAGATATAATGCACTAAAAAACTTACCAAATTAACGGTAAGTCTTTTTATATGTTATCATTTCTTATGGTATCAATAATATTTTGTTTGTTAATCTTTTTTATTGATACATGCATGATTATTGTAATAAGCAAGAAGACCACAACAATAGAAATTAGTATGGCTTGCCATGGTAAAATGTATCCTAAGTCATTACCAACAGCAAATGCTTTGTAAATGCCAAATGATCCAAGAACTCCTAAAGGTATACCTATAAGTAATGATTTTGTTCCATAGAAGATACTTTCTAAATGAATCATTCTATTAAATTCTTTAGAAGTCATACCGATTGATTTTAACATAGCAAATTCTTTACTTCGTAAATTCATATTTGTAGTTATGGTATTAAATATGTTTGTAATACCTATTAAACTGATGACAATTATAAAGCCATATAAGAATATCGCTACAAGTAACAGCATCGATTTTTGAGCATTTACTTCTTTTTCAACATTATATAAATAGTATTCATAATCAGTATCTTCTAAATAATCTTTAATATCACTTTCTAATTTGGTAGTGTCGCTACTATTTATATATAAAGTTTCATAATCATAATCAAGTGCATTCATCATAGTATCAGATATAACTAAGTAACCACTTGATGAATAGTTATTTTCTAAGCCCATTGGCCTTACATCAGTTCTCATAATAACTTTAATTTGATATGGGTTACCATTTTCAAATTGACCAGAGATTGTATCACCATCATTTATGGAATAAACATTAAAGTGTTCGTAGTGATCATTAGTATAATAAGAAAAATCATCAATTAATATTCCACCATTTTGGTAGTCACTAATATTTCCACCGATGGATTCAATAAATCTTTTATATTCAGTGTCACCTAGAGAAATTATTTGTAAATATGATAGTGTGTCATCATCGTATTTATCTTTTTCTTCACCATAGTAACTAAAGAAGCCTTCATCGGTCATATAAGTTTTCATATCAATTTCTAGCAAGGTACTACGATGTAAAGAATATTTAGCTATTGTATCTAGGTCTAAGACATCATCATAAGCCTCTTTAATTTCATTAGTGGATATTGTATCATCCTGAGTAGCTTTAGGATAAATAGATACTTGCATGTTATAATTGATATCTTTATAATACTGTCCTGCAACTCCAAAGCCATAGTTTAAAAGAGAAGATAAAGCAATAAATATTGAAACACTTACTACTAAAGATATAACAGTAGTCCTATATTTCTTACGACTTCTTTTTAAATTTTTATAGGCAACTACTCCCCCAACACCAAATAATTTATCGATTATTTTTGGTGTTTTAAGTTTTTTAGGATTAATTTTTATTTCATTATTATTACGTATTGCTTCAATCGGAGAAATTTTACTAGACTTGCGAGCAGCAGAAATGACCGATAAATAAATAGTTACTATTGCTAGAACAGCACTTAATAGAATCGGTAAAATTGGGACACTAAAGATAAATTTAGTATCTTCAATAAAATCTGGTATTAAAATGTTTACAACATGGCATAGAATGAAATCAGCAAGAATACCACAAAGAATTCCGATTGGAATACCAATTAAACCTAAAATAAAGCCTTCATACAAAACATTTTTCTTAATTTGTTTACTAGTTGCCCCAATACTTGCAAGCATACCATACTGTTTCGTTTTTTCCGTTATAGATATATTAAAACTATTACGAATAACAAAAACACTAGTAAGGATTATTATTGCAATTACTACTCCAGCTACTGCATAAAGCATGTTTTGATTAGAGCCACTTAAACCAACACCTTGCCAACGAAGTAAATCAGCATTCAAGTTATAACTATAATCTTTTAAATCATTACTATTAGCTAAAGTATTTAGAAAATCTTTATAATAACCAGGATCTTTAAATAGCAATGATACATCGTAAGATGCACCACTTAAAGTATCGGTGTATGTAATAACAGTATAACCTGGAGCATTGTATGGCTCAATAGTATAATCTAATCTTTCCATGATACCTACGACAGTATATTCTTTAGTATATTTATAATCTAAAGTTTCGTTACATTCATCTATTTCATTGTATCCTTCTTCATAAACAAAGAAAGGATTATTTTGTGTCATGTACTCTCCATCACTACAAATACGGTCTCCGATATCTAGGGATAATCTATCTCCAATATTTATATCTACTTCACCATTATCAATGATACTTTTAGAAATTAAAATTTCTGAAGAATTTTTAGGAAGGCGTCCATCAACTAAATTGAGTGGTGTATTTAAAAATGCCTCTTTGGTATAACCCACAACATACATATAAGGCTTGTATGGGTTCTTGCTTCCAACTAAGGGAGCATAACCAATATTTTCTACTAAATACATTAGCTCTATATGACGATTGTTTTCAAAATACTTTAAGTCTTCTTTAGCAACACTTTCAACAGTAATATGCCTATTTCCATTGTTTTCTTTAGCATTTTCAATTAAAGTAGCTTGCATGCTACTAACCATTCCTGCTACAGCACAAATTAGAGCTGTTGCTAAAATAATACCAATTATTGTTACAATAGTTCTTTTTTTATTTAATTTTAAATTTTTTAAAGTTAATTTATTTAAAATTTTCATAATTAATTCCTTACATCATTAATTATTTTACCATCTTCGATAGTAATAATTCTTTTGGCACTTGAGGCTATCTCTAAATCATGGGTTATAACAATAATTGTTTGATTATATTTTTCGTTGGATTTTTTTAGTAAAGAAATTATTTCATCACTAGCCTTAGAATCCAAGTTTCCCGTCGGTTCGTCTGCTAAAACTAAGGCAGGATTATTGATAATGGCTCTACCAATAGATACTCTTTGTTGTTGACCTCCAGATAATTCATTTGGTAAATGTTTCTTTCTATTTTCTAATCCCAATGTTTCTAGCAAATCATTTAAGTGCTTTTTATCAACATTTACACCATCAAGTTTTGCTGGAAGTGTAATATTTTCTTCAACATCTAATATAGGAATCAAATTATAAAATTGATAAATTAGTCCCACTTGTCTTCTTCTAAAGATAGCTAAGGCATCATTATCCATGGCATAAATATCGACACCATCAATATAAACCTTCCCTGATGTTGGTCTATCTACTCCCCCGAGTAAATGAAGGAGGGTCGATTTACCAGAACCTGAAGCTCCGACGATAGCCACAAAATCTCCTTTTTCAACACTAAAAGATATGTTATCAACAGCTTTAATTTTATTTTCGCCTTTTCCATAAATTTTAGATAAATTTTCTACTTTTAAAATTTCCATTTAATCAGCCCTTTCAATAATAGTATATTTTTTTAAAGTGACTATTAAATGACTTTAATTAAATTTAAATAACAGATTCAGTTGGAATATCAATGTTTTCTATTATATCCAATAAATGATTGTATTCTTCAAGCAAGTCATCATTATCAAAATAAATATATTCTTCGTCTATGCTCCAATAATCGGCATTATCACTTAAAAAAGTAAAATAATTATTATAAGCATTTAATACTGCTAGAACATATTCTATACTAGAATCTATTTCTTCTTTATTTTCATCAATGATATTTTCATCGATTGTCATATTTTCATAATAATCAACATAATACCAACTTAAATCATAATCATTAATATAAGACATTATCTTTTCTTTGGAAAAATAATCAGTCAAATTTTTTTGAATACTAGTAAAATCTACTTGGGCATCGGTGATTATTTTTTTGGAAGTTTCAAAATATGGAGCATCTTCATCAAAATTATCTAAATACAAAACCCTGTTTAATTCATAATTGGTATATAAATCTTCTAGACGACGACATTCATTTAAAAAATCTTTAAAATAATTTTTAATAGCCATTTCTACTTGTAAGTATTCGCCATCAGAAACATAATTATTTAACATTATATCTAAAGTATTATTACTAATACCATCCCGATTGATAATATATTCTATTTTGCTAAATTCATCATCTAACATTTTTTCTGTTTTTAAACCATCATAAACATAATATCCTACAATTGCCAAGAAAGTAACGATTAATGTATAAGTTGCCATTAGACATATAGTAAATGTTTTACTTGTTCTTTTCATTAAATCACCTATATATTAGATTATACCAAAAAATTACAGTTTATAAAATACAAAATAGCGGATAATATTAGTGGGAGGTAAAATTATGAAGAATGTTCCAGAAATGATTTCTACAAAAGATTCTGCATATATTAAAGATATGTTTAATTGGAACTTTGTAGCTATGAAAAAATTTGACAATTATATTGAAAATGTAGAAGATGAAGAAATTGTTAAAAAATTAAACAATTTAGCAGATATGCATTTTCAAAATTGCAATACCTTAATAAAATTGTTAGAAGGTGAAATCAATGAGTGATAAAGAATATATAATGGATACATTGGACACCTTGAAGTCCCTATCAGTAAATATGACTTATGCAATGAATGAAGCTAGTTGTGAAAAGTTATATAAAGAATACTATAATATGTTTAAAGAAATAAATAAAGAAACTAAAGAAGTATTCGATTTAGCATATAAACTTGGGTACTATACTTTAGAAAGTGAAGAAGAAAAAAAGATAAAGTCTTCATTAAAAACTTTATCTCAAGAATTAGAAAGTGTATCTGATGAATCAACAAAATAAATACGGGATGATGCTAGTTTTCGAAGACGATAAATACGAATATAGTCTTTGCTAGAATCTGATAAAAAGCTGTAAACGGATTCCCATATTGCTAGCCATCCTAAAATCAAGATAATCTCACTTACTACTTCAACAAATGATAAGTAATAGATTATTATCAAAACTATCCCAATTAAAAAGAGGATAGTTTTTTTAAACTTAGCTTTTTCATAGTAATATAATTCATCTTGAACTTTCAAGCCAAATGTTCTTCTGATGGTATCCATCATAGCATTTTTCTCTTTATTACTAATTTTTAATTTAGTATAAATATTTATGACGATATTATTTTTATAATTTTCACCGTAGCATTCATTATAAATAAATTCTGTTATTTCAGAACTAAGTTTTGAATTAGAATATCTACTATAAAAATCCTCTTTCTTTTTTAAATTAATGTTGATTATTGTTTTCATATTTTCTAGTCATTCCTTTATTCTTTGTAAGCGATAATTACTTTGGGAAATTATTTTAGCTATATCTTCTGGTAATGGAGATTCTTGAACAAAGTAATATTGATACTTTTTTTCTTTATCTTTCATGTTAACTATCATCGGGTTAATGCCTAAGTCAGCACTCATTAAAATAATAGTAGATATATCACTTGAGATTGGATAGTTTTTAATATACCAAACTATTTTTTCACCTTGAGTGGCAAAATATAATTCATCAAATGTTTTAAGTTCTCCATCAATTATGCATCCTTCATCAACAAAATGAGGGCCCTCTAAAACTGGCAAGTCATTTTCTGCAAAGGCATTTAATATACTGGGAAGATGCAATAAAACTTGAGATGCTTTTTTTAAAGTATTAAAAGATAAATAAATTGGTCCTTGATAATCTAACTCTTTTAAATAATTAATTATATCAGCAATATCAAGAGAAAAGTCAATATTAACCCACATATAAACCACCCATAACTTAATTATAATATTTTTTTGATAATTTTAAAAGTGGAGAATGACATCTATTGGCTGACGACGACGAACATTGGCAATACTTTGACCATTTTTCCATAGTAAAACGCTGCCATCAAATTTAGTTTTTTCCATACTAACAGTATCTAAGTCGATTAAAAGTCCTGTGCCAATTAGATTAGCACCATCAGCACAAACATTTTTTAATTCTTGGCCAGATAGATTCACACCTTCTAAGTTGGTATTTTCAATACTATTTTGATATAGAGAAGTAAAATCTATCTGACAAATATTAGTATAAGATAAATTTATTCCTCGTAAATCAACATTATGAAAATCAAAAGAAGATAAATCTAGAAAACGAAGATATGGTAATAGGCTTTTAGTAATTACAAAATAATTAATTGAATTATCGCTTGTCTTTAAAAATAAGTCTGTTTTAGAAATCTTAATACTATGATAAAAAAATTTAGAAGTATCGCTTTCCGATAGCTTTTTTAGATGGTTTATTAATAGAGCTTCATTGTTAACTGATTGAAAAGTTTCTATATTTTTATTTTGTCCCACAGTAATCGGAGGATAAATGTCTAACTCTTGCATTAGTGTTTTAAAATCAAAAGTCTTTACTATATCACAAGAAAAAGGTTTGCCATTTATGAATATTCTTAAATTATCGGGAATAAAGTCATCAGGATTATCAATGAGTGAAAGAATTCGTCGATATATTTGATTTAAATTATTTTTTTCCTTAGTATTTAATTTAGTTAATTTGCTCATCCATACTACTAATTCACTTTGAAATATCGGATGTTTAAAATCGATAATTTCAATATTTAACCCCATAGTTATCACCGTCGTGAGTTAGTATATCAATAAATTCAAAATTTGGCAATGAAAAAAGAAATTAAAATCTTTTAGTCTTTCATATACAAAATATTATTATTTTGTTTGATAGATTAGAAATTTTTCAAATTTTATATCATCTTCATTTAGCCAATTTTTAATATTTTCATTATAATACTCTTGTAAATCTTCAAAAGTAAAATAATTATTGTAAAGGCCAAAATCAATATCTATTGGAGTAGATTCAATTCTACTGCTTTTATGATACTTTATATCTAAACATGCAATATAAACAGTTTTATTTGAAAACTGAGGATATATATTACTTTTGTTGGAATCATATAGTAAATATATTTGATCTTTATACTCACTGTTAATCATATCATCATACGTTAAATCATCATTATTTAATACATATTCAATACAATCTCCATAATAATTGCTTGTAAAAGTATCTTTGTAATTATCGTAAATTAATAATATTATCAATGGTAAAGCGCATATCAATAAAATTGCAAAAGAAAATAAAACAAACATCATAAAATGTAGTCTTTTAACATCGTATTTTCGAAGTATAAATTTTTTTATCTTTTTTAAAGATAACAGATAAATAACAGCTAAAGTACCAAAAATTAATAAAATTGCTTTCAATTTGTTTTCAAAAATACAAAATACAAATATTATATAAATTATTATTAAGATACCTGCTAAAATATTTTTTAATGTCTGTTTTTTCAAATTTACTTTACCTCTTTTCGCTAGATATTTAAAGTTATGCTAAAAAATAGGTTTTTTCCCTACTCCATGGCACTATAAATATTATCTAATTTTTCTTGTAATTCAGTTAGTTGCTCTTCTAGATTATATATTTTTTTATCCTTCTCATTTATTTCATCATATAATCTATCTATTTCATCAATATAATAATTGTATTTATCGGCTTTATCTTTAAGTTGTTGATAATATTCTTCTACGTTATTTTTTATTATTGCAATATTAGCACTGCTTGTGGTTATTGTAATGTTGGCCTTACTAAGAATATCATAATTATATATCTTTTTTTCCTTTAAATCACCAATTACAACATCTAATAAATTTAATGTATTATCCCAGATACTATAAGATGATATAGTAAGTTCGTTATTATATAAATTAGGTTCTATTTTGATATAATCACCATAATAATCTATTTTTAATTCTACTTCTTCTGTTTTTTCTTCATCGATAACATAAGTTATATCATCATAATATAGATTTGGTATGATATATAAGTCATTACTCATCGGATAATTTTCTGTTAGGCTATTTAACTTAGCATAATCTGGAACATCATCAATAAAATCTACTTTAGAAAATTCGTAAGCAGAAAGTCCAGATCCAATACCAAATGATATAAGACCTACTAAAAATATTAGAAACATCCTTTTAAATGGAATATTACTGCTAAGTAAAAATCTTATAAATAGTTCCATAATAATACCTACTGCTATTGTGGCTCCAAGAAGAGCAATAAACACGCCGATATAATGTAATCCTATAAATTGGGCAATTAAACCGATGGTTGTACATATGACTAAAAAGACAAAAGTAATAATTAAAGGAATTACAATAAATACTAAACATATTTTAATAAATATATTAAATAATGAACCTAAAACATCAAACAATATAAATGAATGTCTTTCCTTAGTTTTAGGTGTTTCAGCAACTTTTTCAACATTTTCTTCAGGTTCTTTTTCTTCATCCTTTTTAGCAATACTTTGTTCATAGTTATATTTATCTAGAAATCTTATTTTATAAATATAAACGAATACTGTTACAAAAAGAATTAGATAAATTATATTAGATAAAAACAACCAAATACTATTTAGAGTATAAAATGTTTCATCAGAAAAATTGATAAATATGTCTCTAGCTAGTGAATCTATATAACTAAATGGTATTTTAAATAGTAATAAAATAATAGCTAGAATACATAATTCAGAAATACATTTAGCAATTTCCTTTTTGTTCATGTTTTTAAACATTTCCACGCTTTTGTTAATCATATCGATGATAGCGTAGACAAAGTTACTGAAATTACTTTTGTTTTTTTCCTTTAAGTCTTTGTCAGTAACTTCATCGTTAGTTAAGTCATCAAGCGTTACTTCAAATATTTTACATAAACTCAATAACTTATCCATTTCTGGGTAGGTTGTACCACTTTCCCATTTGGATACAGATTGACGAGATACATCTAATAAATCTGCCAATTGTTCTTGCGACATATTTTTTTCTTTACGTAATTTTTGGAGCTTTTCACAAAACTTCATTTTCCTCACCTCGCCATAAATTGTATTAAATATTGTCTAATTTAACTACCAACTTTAGGTTGATTTTTGTAAAAATTAGGTTGCATTGCAACTTTGTTGCGAACTATTTTATATTTTTGCTACTCAGTTGACAAATATCTAATGTTAATGTCAACATCGCCATCTATGCCAGTGACACTGCCATTATTGCATAATTGCCAATAACTATAAGTTCCAGCATAATTGGTTTTACTAGTATAGTGAGCTAGCCAAACAGGATAATCCATTTCTAACCAAATTTTTTCTAAATAGTTTTTACTACTGTAAAGCATTCCTTCATAACCAGCATCTTCAATAACACTTAAAAAACTATTAGCCATATCACTAAGGCCAAAGAAGCTCAAATTAAATTCATTATAAAATCCCCAGTTTTCCCAATCAAAGACTATCGGCAAATCAACTTGATAATTTTTTATTTGGTCTAACACCCATTTGGCGTCAGCTCCGGCCCGTGCATTAGAGTTAGCATAAGAGTAAAAATAAATACCTACAGGAATACCCACTTTATTAGCGCCTTCAATATTTTGAATAAACTTACTATCAACAAGATTTTCCCCACCAATGCCATCGGAAGTTCCTACTCTAATTATAATAAACTCCACTCCAGCTTTCTTTAAAGCATTAAAATCAATATCACCTTGCCATTTAGATATATCAATACCAATTTCCGTAGATTCATTTTTATATTCTGCTACTATATCCGTAAAATCAGTTTGAGTTCTAGAAGTATTGGAGGAACTACTACCACTCGCAGGTTTACGAACATTTAAAGTAAATTCTTGTTCAGTTACATTACCACTAGAATCTGTAGCCTTAAAAACTAAATCATAACTTCCTACTTCATTCATATTATAATCGCCGATAACTTCACAAGCGGGATTAGGATCATAATCATCACCGCAAAGTATATCATCAACCAAACTAACTTTACTACCTACATTCACATTATAAGTACTATTTAACCATATAAGTGGTGGCGTTACATCAACTACTTGAATGTTATAAGAACAATCTAGTTCAATATCATCTTCATTAATATATGTGAATCGCACTTCTTGCTTGCCAATCTTAGTAGTATCAATAATATAATCATCGACAATTTTGCCATTAATACTTTCAATAAAATCTGATACTTTAGCATCACTTAAGAAATCTGTTTTTAGATTATCTTTTAAAACTATTTCTATGTTGGCAAATTTAATCTGAAGATAATGCCAGGCAAAAATACCACCAATTAAAAGAACAATAATGATACTACCAGTTATAAGATATTTTTTCATATAGTCACCTAGTACAAGTATATCATAAAGATATATATTGGATAAAGAAAATTGTTAAAACTATTATTGAAAGAACGATAATAATATATATTATTATTTGAATTAAAGAAATTAATTCTGTTATTAGTCTTTTCATATTTAATCACCATTATAATTATGAAAAAAATTGATAGTAATTTACTACCAATTTTGAGTTTCTTTTTGGTGAATTTTAGTTGCTAACAACAAATTTCAGTTATTTTCCTAATTTTTTCCCTTGGATATGATAAGCAATTAATAATTGTAAACGATATGGGGCAAACCGAGCTAAAAATAATGTAAGTTTCATACGTAGTGTTGGAATTATTAACATCTTTCTTTTAAACATCTTATCAATAGCATATTTAGCTACATATGCTGGATCTATTTCTTTAATGGAAAATTCTCCGTGAGCAACTTTATTAAAGTTGGTATTTACCGGTCCTGGACACAAAGCAGAAATAGAAACATTACTTCCCACTTGCCGTAATTCTTCATTTATAGCCATAGTCAATTTAGTTATATAATTCTTAGTGGCATAATATGTACTAAGTCTAGGGCCCGCCATAAAACCTGCACTAGAGCAGACATTTAAAATATAACCTGAATCTCTTTTGAGAAAATCACGCAAAAATAATTTAGTTAAAATATGGTAAGCTTTAATATTTAAATCGATCATTTCTAATTCTCTATTAAGATTAGTTTCAGCGAATGTGCCAAAAAGACCAAAGCCAGCATTATTTATTAAGATATCGATATTTTCTTCTTTAGTTTCGGTATAGAGTTTATAAACTTCTGATTCTTTTGTTAAATCTAAAGAATATATTTTAACGGCAACTTGAACATCCTTTTTTATTTTTTCCATTTCTTTTTTATTTCTAGCTACTAAAATTAAATCGATATTTTTACTTGCTAAATAATAAGCCATGTGCTTCCCTATTCCTGATGAAGCCCCAGTAATTAATGCTTTCATAAATCACATCCTAATTATCAGAATTATCAATTGTATTCAAAATAGCTGGTAATATTTGTTTTTTTCGTGATACCATTTTTGGTAAAAATATACCTTGATGAACGTTTTTAAGGCCAAAACTGTCAGAAACAATATTAGCAGCTTTTTCATTATAGATAACATAAGAACCATTTTTTATAATATCAGTTATAAATATTACAACAATACTATAATTAGTATCAACCATTTCATTTAATTTATTAACATATTCTGTTATATTTTCAAAAATTGTATCAATATCCATAGTCATGATTTGCCCAATACCTAAAGTTTTAGTACCAACATTATAAGTTTTAAAGTCTGTTTTAATTAATTCTTCAACAGATTTACCTTCGATAGAACTTGCAGCTTTTAACATTTCTAAACCATATGTGTCAATATCAACTTTGGCAATGTTAGCAAGTTTCACTGCCGCAAAGCGGTCATCTTCAGTTGTTGTTGGACTAGTCAAAAGTAAAGTATCCGATAATATGGCAGAAAGCATCAAACCAGCAATATTTTTAGGAATACTTATTTTATTTTCGGTAAACATATCATAAATCATCGTAGAAGTACAACCAACTGGCTTACTACGGAAATTGATAGGAACACTAGTACCAATAGCTCCAAGATTATGATGGTCTATTATTTCTAAAATGTTTGCTTCTTCAATACCATCGACTGATTGAGCTAAGTTATTGTGATCAACTAAAATTACCTTTTGTTTTTCATATTCATTTGGTCCAGTCAATCTGATTAATCCTAAACATTCATTTTTATTGTTGATAATTGGATAATTTGTGTGATTAACTTTATGAGTCATTGTTTTAAAATCAGTAAAATAATCATCGTTATGGACAGTTACAGGATTTTTATTGGTATTAATATTTTTAATAAAATTACTTAATAAAATTTTATTAGCTATTTGAAAACTATCTAGTTCTGAAGCAATAATATTAATTTTATTTTTTTCTGCTTTCTTAATTATCTTTTTATCAAGATTAATATTTAATGGCAAAATAATTAGTTTGATATGAGATTCAATAGCATATTCTAAAACTTTATAGCGATCTCCTACAATTAAAATATCTTTATCGGATAAATCTATTTCTTTTTGAATAGTTTTACTTTGAAGACCAGCAATTAAAATATCACCAGATACATAATCATCAAACTTAGTAATTACTTTAGCATTGAGAGTATCAATAATATTATCTAATTTAGTATTAACAATTTCTTTATTACCATTAATTAAATATTTAGCTATCTCCTTTAATGTTACATAACCTGTTAATTTTTTCTTTTCATCTACTAAAGGTATAGCTGTTATATTTTGTTTTTGCATCAGTTTAAAAGCGGCATCAATTGATGCATATTCATCAATATAAGCTTTTTTATCATATTTTATATTTTTAATACGAACACGTACATCATTAAGATAACTTGGTACTGGTACTTTAAAATAATTTAAAACAAATTTAGTTTCATTATTAATATTTCCTAATACTTTAGGAACAGTTTTTCCTCCAAGTTCGTTTTTTAAATAAGATAATGCAATGCTTGAGCAAACACTATCTGTATCAGGACTTTTATGTCCAAAAATAAATGTTGTCATATCTACACCTCACTACTTTCATGATTTTACCATAATATCTAAAATTTTTGAACACCTTTCATTTCATAAAGTATGTCTCTTAATTCCATTGCTCGTTCAAAATCTAAATTACGAGCAGCCTCTTTCATTTCATCTTCAATTTGTAAAATCATCTTTTCTTTTTCTTTCTTGCTTACTTTCTTTTTCTTGTTTTCCATAACCATATTATTAGTTACTACTTCTTTAATTTCTTTAATAATAGTTTTTGGAACAATACCATGTTCTTTATTAAATTTTTCTTGAATTTCTCTTCTTCTTTTAGTTTCTTCAATAGCTTCATTCATCGCTTCACTCATAGTATCAGCATACATTATTACTTTGCCATTTTCATTTCTAGCACATCTTCCAATAATTTGAATAAGACTTCTGCTGCTTCGTAAGAAACCCTGCTTATCGGCATCAAGTATACATATTAAACTTACTTCAGGAATATCAATTCCTTCTCTTAGTAAGTTAACTCCCACAATACAATCATAAGTACCTAAACGTAGGTCTTGAATGATTTTTAAACGTTCTAGAGTCTTGACTTCATTATGTAAGTAAGCAACTTTAATATTCATTTCTTTTAAGTAATTTGTTAATTCTTCACTCATGCGAACTGTCAATGTTGTAATTAAGACTCTTTCATTTTTCTCAATTCTTTCTCTGATTTCACTAATAATGTCATCAATTTGACCTTCAGTGCCGCGGACTTCGATTAGTGGATCAAGTAACCCTGTAGGACGGATTATTTGCTCTACATATTTACCATTAGTTTTTTCAAGTTCATAATCTCCAGGTGTCGCCGAAACATAGATAGCTTGGTTTATCTTTTGATTAAATTCAGCAAATGTCAATGGACGATTATCTAAGGCACTAGGAAGGCGAAAGCCATAATCAACTAAAGTTTGTTTACGCTGTCTATCACCATTATACATTCCGCGAACTTGAGGTAGTGTAACATGTGATTCATCAACAACCAATAAAAAATCTTTAGGAAAGAAATCAATCAAACAGCTAGGAGTTTCTCCCGGTCCCCGTAAAGCTAAATGGCGAGAATAATTTTCAACGCCATTACAGAATCCTGTTTCACGAAGCATTTCAATATCATAATTAGTCCTTTCGCGTAAACGTTGTTCTTCAAGGAGCTTGTTTTGACTTTTTAACTCGGTAAGTCTTTCTTTTAATTCTTCTTCGATTCTAGTAATAGCTATATCCAACTTATCTTTGCTTGTAACAAAGTGGGATGCTGGAGAGATAGTAATACTTTTTTTATTTTGCGTTACTGCTCCAGTTAAAGGGTCAAATAAAGCAATAGAATCAACTATATCGCCATCTAAAGAAATACGAATTCCACTGGCGTGTTCATTTACTGGAACAATGTCAATATTATTGCCACGAACCCGGAATGTTCCACGATGGAAATCTAAATCACTTCTTTCATATGTCATATCTATCAAACGATTTAAAATTTTATTACGAGACATGGTATCACCGATATTTAAAATCAGCATGTTTTTTTCATATTCTTCTTTTTCACCAATACCATAAATACATGAAACAGAAGCAACTACAATAACATCGCGGTGATTAATTAGGGCTGAAGTAGCAGCATGGCGAAGTTCATCTATTTCATCATTAATGGAGGCATCTTTTTCAATATAAGTATCGCTGCTTGGAACATATGCTTCAGGTTGATAGTAATCGTAATAAGAAACAAAGTATTCAACATGATTATGAGGAAAGAATTCTTTTAATTCGGCGTAAAGTTGGCCCGCTAATGTTTTGTTATGAGCCAAGACTAATGTTGGTTTATTGACATTAGCATTATTGTTGGCAATTGTAAATGTTTTCCCAGTTCCAGTTGCTCCAAGCAAAACTTGTTCTTTTTTGCCAGTGTTAATGCTATCAACTAATTCTTTAATTGCTTCTGGTTGATCTCCAGATGGTGCAAATTTTGATACTAATTCAAACAAATTAATCCCCTCCTTTTTAAATAAGTAAATTTAACGAAACTATTCTAGCATTTTTTTAGTCATAATACAAGAAATTATTAGTGTTCTATACATATATTATCGAAATAATTTTAGTAAATATTCACAATTAAATTTTTAAAAACTTGATACAAAAATATCAAGTTGAAAATTAACAGTCTTAATTAATATTATCTATAAAATATTTGACTATTTTATCATTTGGATTGGCTTCGGGATGAAATTGAGTACCAAGCCAGAATAAATCTTTATCTATCGATTCAATGGCTTCAATTACTCCTTGGGGTGATGAAGCAGCTATTTTAAATAAACTTCCTACTCTATTTACTTGATAATTATGAAGACATACTACATCAATTATATTTTCTTTATAAATAGAGTATAAAATATTATCAGATGTAATATTTAACTTATGAAACGCTTTACTTATCGGTTCTTTAGCTAACAAAACATCATGAGATTCACCGTTATCTATTTTGGTTATAATGGGATGAGTCTTGGATATTTTGTTATAAGTTTCTAATACGTTATCTATATTTAATTCTTTATTTTTTAAATTATCCAAAATTACTGAGAAAATGGCTAAAGTTTGCATGCCCATACATATTCCTAAAACTGGCTTCTTTTTTTTATAAGCATATATGAGTAATTCATAAACACTTTTATCAATACGATGTCCTCCAGGAAGTAAAAAAGCATCGCATAAATCCAATTGCGATTCGTTGATATGAGCATTATCTAAGACTAAACCTATGGGAATAGCTCCGCAGTCATAAACTTTATGAGAATAATGAATAATAAATTCATAACATTTATGATAAGGGTGATTTTCTTCAGCAATTTTAACAGTAGGAAATATACCAATTATTTTTTTCATGCTATCCCTTTCTTAAAATAAAATTTATAAATTTTTGATGAGAACCATATTGATTAGTTTCCCAAACTTTTAATAAATCAAATTTGACATTTAATTTATTTAATAACAACTTAAATTTTTCTTCTTCCATATCATTATAAAAACGCTTTTTTTCATCTACTCTAGTACCTGTTCCTTTTTTGAATGAGCAATATAATATGCCATTATCTTTTAATGATGTATGAATAAGTTTTAGAACTTGGAGTAAATCGTTATCTTTCAAATGTAAAAGGGAAGCACAAGCAAAAACACCATCAAATTCATTATGATAGTCCATATCAAGGAAATTTAATTCACGAACTTTTATATTCAAAAGTTTGGATGCCATGTTACAAAATTCAAAAGAACCATCTACTGCAGTTACTTTATAACCATGGTCTAAAAAATATTTACTATCTCTACCTGTACCGCATCCTAAATCTAAGATAGATGCTCCCTTGGGTAAAAATTCTAAAAAAATACTAGGAACTGTGAAATTATAATTTTTCAAGAAATCATCAGTCCATTCATTTTTATAGTTTTTGGCATTATTTTCATAATACTCTAAAGTTTTTTTCATATATTCTTGCATAAATTCTCCTTAAGAAATTAATGAACCATTTGGTGTTTTCTTATCTAATGATATTAATATTACACCATTTGGTGTTTCTGCTCCAAGAATTCGTACTTCACTTTTTACCTCTGATATTTTGATTGGACTAAAATTCATTACAGCAATAACTTGTTTGCCGACTAAATCATTTGCATTGTACAAATCAGTTATTTGAGCAGATGAATTTTTGATGCCGTACTCACCAAAATCAATTTGCAACTTAAATGCAGGTTTTCTTGCACCTTTATTTATGCTAGCAGAAATGATTGTGCCAACTCGCATTTCTACTTTGGAAAAATCAGCTAAAGTAATCATGCTAATCCTTCTAATAATTCTAAAAACTTAGGAATAAAAATTATAAGCCCAATAATTGCAGAGGCAATTGCCATAACTAATACACCACCAGCAGCAACATCTTTAACAAACTTTGCTCGTGGATCTTTTTCAGGCATCGCAATATCTACCATTTGTTCTAAGGCTGTATTAAATATTTCTGCACTTATTACTATAGCAAAACAAATAATACATACAAACCATTCAAAAGTACTAATATTAAGAATTATTCCAAAAATAATAACGAGAGCCATTATAGTTACATGGATTTTCATATTACGTTCTGATAGTAATGCTGATGCTATACCTTTAAAAGCATATTTAAAACTATTAATTAATTTCTTGTTTTTCATATTCACCACACTATAATTTTATCATTAAAAGATAGAAATAACAATTGATTTGCTATTTTTGAAGTCGAAATTTGCGACTTCAAGTTTAAATTTGTTTAATTTTGTTTTCTATATTTTCCGTTTATGGTTCTAACTTGGGACCTTAGAACTTTATTATATATAATTTTTGGTCTGCAATGCATATGGCAACATTCGAACACCACCATAATTATTCTAACTTGAAGTTTCAGATTGAAACCGCAAGTAAAAAAATTCTTCTTTAGTCAATTGGAACATAAATCTTTCTGGGAACCTATTTATATGTCTTTTCACAGCTAGGTTTATCGATTTTGTCCCATTAGCACATTCATAAAGCCGGGCTAAATCACTATCGAGCATTACTTGGACTCCACGAACTTCATAAATTAAATTTTCAATATTTTTTTCATCTTTTGTTCCTTTTCAACATGTAAATTTCATTTTTTGCAAACAAAAACTGCTACAAAAGTGTAACAGTTAATATCAATTATTCAATTGTTATAAGTTCATATTCACGAGAACCAACACCAAGATCCGCTGCTGCTTCAACAGTATGTACTCCGTGAAGAGATTCAATTCTTTCGATAAGTTTATCTTTACCTGGGTCAGTAGAATTATAAACCAAATCTAAGCACGCTTGATCTACTGCAACGGGATCAAGACTTGCAAGAATTCCGATATCAGCCATACATGGTAGAGATGCATTACCATCACAGTCACAATCAATAGAAATATTTTTCATAACATTGATAAATACCATGTTACCATTAAAGTAATTTACTACACTTGCTGCGGCATCAGCCATTGCTTCTAAGAAGTGATCTTGGACTGGTAAATTATTAAATAATTCATATTGATTATCAGTTACTCCAGCGGTATGAATTAAAGTTTTACCAGCAGATGATGCACAACCTATAGAAAGTTGTTTTAAAGCTCCACCGTAACCTCCCATAGCATGACCTTTGAAGTGAGATAACACTAACATTGAATCATAATTGGCTAAATTTTTACCAACATAGTTTTTATGCAAAATCTTACCATTGGGAATATCTAATTCTAAGTCTGGTCCTTCAGCATCCATTAAGTCAAATGGAAAATACTTATCCCATTCATGTTCTTTAATTAATTCACGATGCTTTTCTGTTGTATTTCTTGCTCCTTCATAAGCAGTATTACATTCAACTACTGTACCATTAACGTGTCTAATAACATCTTGGACAAATTCTGGTCTTAGGTAGTTTTGATTTCCAGCTTCCCCAGAATGCATTTTAACAGCAACCTTACCTTCTAGTTTTTTTCCTAAAGCCTCATAAACCTTAATAATGTTTTCAGGAGTTATATCCTTAATAAAATATACTTTTGATTTCATAATATCATTCCTTTCTTAAATCAAAATTAATTTAGTTTATTATATTCTTCATTAGTAACTGGCTCGCACCATTCGTTTCTAGTGTTTTCTCCAGGTACTTCAATTGCAAGGTGACTAAACCAAGAATCTTTTTTAGCCCCATGCCAATGTTTTACATTTGCTGGTATTATTACAACATCTCCTGGCTTAAGACTTCTTGCATCTTTTCCCTCTTCTTGATACCAGCCTTCACCATCAACGCAGATAAGAATTTGACCACCATCTTTAGTTGCATGATGAATATGCCAGTTGTTGCGACATCCTGGTTCAAAAGTTACATTAGCTAAGAATATGGTTCCTTCACCTGGTTTAGTTAATGGATTTAGATAAGAATTACCTATAAAATATTTAGCAAAATTAATATTAGGTTCCCCTAAACCAAACATGCCACCATGAGTTTCTTGCTCATCACATCTTTCATAAACTTCTTTAGCAACTCTAAATACCGCCCAAGCATTTGGCCAACCAGCATAAAATGCAGCGTGAGTAATTATTTCTGCCATTTCACTTTTAGTTATACCATTTTTCTTAGCGTTTTCGATATGACTTTTTAAGGAACTATCAAATATTCCTTTCGACATTAGAGCAACAATTGTAATCATCGATCTAGTTTTGAGTGATAACTCACCTTCTCTACTCCAAACTTCACCAAATAACACATCATCATTTAACTCAGCAAATTTGGGAGCAAAATCACCTAAATTATCTCTTCCAGCAGTTTGCTTTACCATCATTTTCCTCCTTATTTCTTATTATATAGATTTATTTTATAATTCAAATAATCTAACGTTTCTTTTTTCTTTTTTATTTCATTTTCTAATATTATTTTTTGATTTTTTAATATTTCTAGTCTTTTAGGAATGGTTTTATCACCTTCTTTATTTAAATTGATAAAAGTTTTTATGTCCTCTAAACTTAGTCCAGCATGTTTCATACAAATTATAAATTCAATCCTTTTTAAGCCTTCATTATTATAATTTCTGATACCTGATTCTTTAGCGACATTATCGATTAAGCCTAGTTTTTCATAGTACCTAAGAGTATCCGCAGATAAATTATACTTTTCACTTACTTCTTTTATTTTCATTTCATCATCACAACTTAATAATAACAGATGGACCTAACTCTAAGTCAAGTGTTTTATCTATTTGGAGGAAAATTTTGGGGTTCATCAGGAAATAAGAATGGTTTTTCTTCTGCTAAATAATTTTCATATTTATTTACTATTTCTTTTATTTTATCTAATTCAAGAATACCAACTCGCATGGAAAGCAAAGCTAAATCTAGGTTTCGCCAATCACCATATTTCCAAGTTATCAATTGGTGCAAAGTATATATTAAACCTTCTTTCCATTCCCAAGGTTCATCCCAGTTTATTACTTCTGCTACTCTTTGAAGAGTCGTTACTACTTGTATATATCTAATATTTTCTTTTAAAGTTTCAAATCGTCCAGTCTTTAAAGTATCAGCTTCCAATCTATCAGCTACCTTAAAAATATCTAATAAATTGGGATTATATTTAAAACCTTTAGCAGATACTCCTGAAGTAGCACTTTTGCGATAATAATAGCCCATGTTATTAAGATGAACTACTTTATTGGCATTAAACAAATTAGCATAAGTAAAAGCTACATCTTCCCACATACAATTTTCTAAAAAATTACTGCTAATAGAATCTTTTTTAAAAATCTTATTACAAACTGATGGTGATTCATCTGAAACTAATTCAGGATTTTTTAATGGGGTATAAGAAGATTCATTGGGATATGGTTCAAAGGTTTTGCCTAGAAAGCCATTATCTTTAACAAAAGTAAGTCGTGTCGATACAATATTGGGATTATCATATTTTTTAGTTGCAGCATAAAGTTCTTCATACATAGTTGGAGAAACATAATCATCACTATCTAAAAAACCTATATATTCACCAGTTGCTAAAGATAGACCAATATTTCTACTAGCTCCCTGACCTTTATTTTGTGCATTTTTAAATACTTTTATCATATTGGGATATTTTCTTTTATACTCAGCAATAATTGACATGCTTTTATCTGTCGAAGCATCATCTACAATGATAATTTCTATATCTTTTAATGTTTGATTAACTAAAGAATCAAGACAATCTCTTAAATATAATTCACTATTGTATACAGGAACAATTACACTTACTTTCATAATACCTCCATATAAAGTATAACACAATATAAAACTATTGACATTTTTATTTACGTCAATAGTCATTTACTTAACGTTCTAAAGAGTTTTTAATTACTTCTTTGGATTTATTATATAATTCTTGTTCTTCTTTACTTAAATCAATTTTTAGTCTTCTTTTAAGACCTTTACTATTAATAATACAAGGGCTACTAATATAGGTATCTTTATCTAAAGCTGATACTGTAATAATGGCATTTTCATCATTTAAGATAGCATTAGTAATGCGAACTAAGCACATACCAATACCATAAGAAGTATTTCCTTTCTTCTTAATTATCTCATAAGCAGAGTTTTTTACTTCTTCACTGATAGTGTTTTTTTCTTCTTGGGTTAGCATCGTATCAATCTTTACTGAACCAATCATAGCACTACTCCAAGCCACAAATTCCGAGTCACCGTGTTCCCCTAAAACATAGGCGTGGACATTCTTAGGAGAAATTTCAAATTTACGCGACAAAAGATAACGTAATCTTGCTGTATCTAAACTTGTACCCGTTCCAATAATTTTAGAAGCCGGCAAGCAAGAATGCTCATATGTTATATAGCTCATGGCATCTACTGGGTTAGTAGCTATCAAAAATATATTGTTAAATCCAGAAGCCATAACTGAAGAAATTATACTACGGAAAATGGCAGTATTTTTATGAATTAAATCAAGACGTGTTTCGCCGATATTTTGATTAGCTCCAGCAGCAATCATAACAATTAAAGCACCTTTACAATCTGAATAATCTCCAGCTTTAATACTCATATTATTTGGAGAATAAGGAATACTATGATTTAAATCATCGGCTTCTCCTTCGGCTTTTTCTTTATTGATATCTATTAAAACCAATTCATCAACATTACATTTTTGATTAACTAGAGCATAAGCGTAACTCATACCAACATTACCACAACCGATTATTACTATTTTATTCATCTATTCACCTTCCCAAGTTATTATTTGTATTAAATACTTCATCTATACTTAAATCAATATTTTCTCTAGTGATAATTTCTAAATAACTTTTTAATGAATTGCTATCACACTCCATATAGCCTTTAATTAATAATTC
Source organism: uncultured Bacilli bacterium (assembly GCA_944363835.1). Taxonomy (GTDB): domain Bacteria; phylum Bacillota_I; class Bacilli_A; order RF39; family UBA660; genus Onthocola_B. Next base: position 27,238 of record CALVVJ010000008.1, read on the forward strand.
AGGAAATAAAGAGTTTTGAAACATTGAATAAGTCAAATCACAAAGATAGTAATTGATTCCGTTATAAACAATAACAAAACGATGTTGATAACTGGCCCCTAAATCTAGAGTATCAATCATGTGTACTATTAAATGTCTTTTTAAAAGAGCATTATATAAATAACTACTGAAAATAAGGCACATTCTTTCCGGAGATAAACCTTGTAATTCATTTTTTACTTCATTAATTGCAGATTTTATTAAATCTTCAGTATCTATATTTTGAATATTTAACATTTTACTATATAAATTCATGATTATTTAACTTTACCAAAACGGCGATCTCTACTTTCATATTCTTTAAATGCTTTTTCTAATTCATTAGTATCAAAGTCTGGGAAATATACTTTAGGGAAATAAAATTCAGCATATGATATTTGCCATAACATGAAATTACTAATACGGTTTTCCCCACTAGTACGGATTAAAAAATCAACATCAGGAAGTTCATGATATAGATTTTT
>CALVVJ010000009.1 GCA_944363835.1 uncultured Bacilli bacterium
ACTTAATCGTATGGTATCGGCTTATTTAGATGTTGCTGAAATTAATGCTCTAGATAGGCATCCAATGACAATGCAAGATTGGATAGTTGAACTAGATTCATTTTTAAAAATGACTAGAAAAAATATTTTAACACATGCTGGTTCAGTTTCTCATGAAGATGCTTTAAAGAAAGCTCATGCTGAATATGATAAATATATGCAAACCCACTTAACTAGAGCTGAAAAAGACTATTTAGAAATCATGAATATGGAAATAAAGGAATTAGAAAAGACTAATTAATAAAATCTTTCTCTCCATACCTAATATAGCCCAATTAAGGACATCGAAATATTAAGTTTTAAACTAGAAATAATGGTTTTATAAGAACTAGGTATTACTAAATGTGTTAATATTTGCATTTTTGTAGCCCCAAATGATTTTAGTAATTTTATTTTTTTATCATCTATGTTTAAAAATCCATTGTATATGGTAATGATACTAACAATCAAATTAATAAGAAGTGCCATAACAATGATACTCTTAGTATTAGCTCCAGCAATTATAATAATTAATGGTCCTAATGCTACTTTGGGTAGTGAATTAATCATAGTTAAAAATGGATCGACAATATCTGCAAGTATTGGAATCTCGTAAAGAATAATAGCAACAATAAATCCTAGTAAAATACCTAATATAAAAGCAATTAAAACTTCATTTAAAGTGGTGAATATGTGATTAAATAAATTATTTTGAGCGACCAAATTCAAAATTGTTTGCCATATTTCACTAGGCTTTGAAAAGACAAATGTATTAATTATATTTTTATTAGCTAATAATTCCCAAATTATAAAGAATCCCATAACAATAATTATTTGAATAACTAAAACAAAATATCTGCGTAATTTTAATTTTTTTACATACTTTTTTTGTTCACTAGACATTTTTATCTAAATCCTTCCAAAGAGCATCATAATATTTAGCAAAACCTTTAGCTTGTCTTTTAGCCATTGGAGAATTTCCTTCTAAATTAACATTATATATTCCTTTGATTGTGGCGGGCCTTTTTGATAAAACGATAATTCTATCTGCTAAACTCAAAGCCTCTGAAATATCATGAGTAATCATTATAACCGTTTTCTTTTCGTTTTTTATAATATTGGCTACATCCTCACTAACCATTAGTCTTGAAACATAATCTAATGCCGAAAATGGTTCATCTAATAATAAGATATCGGGTTTTGTTGCAAGAGTTCTTATTAGAGCCACTCTTTGGCGCATTCCCCCAGATAATTGGTTAGGATATTTTTCTAAAAAATCTTGTAACCCATACTTTTTTAATAATTCTTTGGTATATTCAATATTTTCTGGTGTTTTTTCATGCTTTATATCTAAACCAAGTAAAGCATTATCTAAGATAGTTAACCATGGAAATAGGGCATCTTCCTGTAACATGTAGCCGATATTTAATTCTTTTTCTTTTTTTATTTTTCCACTAGATAGAGTATCTAATCCCGCTAAAATATTTAATAGGGTTGATTTACCACAACCACTTGAACCAATTATACACAAAAATTCTTTTTCATAAACATCAAAGGATACATTATCAATGGCTTTTATTTCGCCATTCTTGGTATGATAATTTTTACCCAAATTATTAATTTCTAATAATTTATTCATGATAGAAATTATTAACTAGACTTTCGTATGGAACATAGTCATCTAGTAATTCAAAATCTATTAAGAAATCCTCTAAGTTAGTAAATATTTCCTCATTCACAAACGGGGTAGTTAACCAACAGTCATATTCCTTATAACGTTCAATCATCAAAGCTAATTCTTGAATATCGGTATCTGGAAATTGATCTATTATATCTTGTGCAACAACTTTAGCTTCGGTTTCTAAAGTGTATTTAATACCTTTAGCCATGGCTTTAGTAAACGCTTCAATAATATCTTTATTTTCATTTATATAACTTTTACGTGCATAAAATGCAGTATAAGGAACTTCACCACTCATTTCTCCGACACTTGCTACAACCTTACCATAACCATTTTCTTCTAAATCGGTGGCATTAGGTTCAAACAAATTGACAAAATCCCCAGTTCCTCCGATAAAAGTCCCTGATAAAGCCGCAAATTCCACAGAATAATTAATATTTATCTTATCGATATCTATTCCCATGTTTTTAAGACCATTTAAGAAATTTAGCGCTGGCATTCCTGTGCTTCTTCCTACTAATATCTCTTTACCATATAAATCTTCTAATGTAAAATCTTCATAATTATCTCTTGCTACGATAAATTGACCATCTCGTTTAGTAAGCCCAGCAAATATTTGCAAGTAATCACTTTCTTTTTGGTCATAAACATAAATAGCTGATTCTGCACCCGCAAAACCAATCTCTACATCATTTGATAATACTGCAGCACTTACCTTATCAGCTCCAGGAGTTAAAATCAGTTCGATTTCTAATCCTTCATCTTCAAAATAACCATTCTCAATGGCTACATATAACGGAGTATAAAAAGAACTATGGGTAACTTCCGCTATGCGAATCTTTTTAAGACTCGAATCTTTTTCTTTATTTAAAAATTTTATAACTAGTAAAGACCCTATAACTAGAATTATTATAATAATTATAATAGCAATAATTTTCTTTTTCATAGTATTCCTCCTTCTAAAGTAATATATGTGATTATTAGAATTTGGTTATTTGAAAAAGCCTATTATTAACTGCTATTTTATTTCATATATTGTGATAGTATTTCTTTACTATGTTCTGTAGTTGTTAAATAATATAAATCATTTTCATCTTTAAAATCTACAATAATGATAATAAAATTATTATCATATATAAACTCTTCTATTTGCTTGATATTTTCCCTTTCACTAGCATATGCATTATAATACATTGAAGCACTTAATATATTGTAAGCATCTGTAATATTTATTAACTCTCCATCATTACTAATAGTTACGTTATCTATATAGTAATTATATAATGTGTATGCTTCATCGACATTTTCTGTAACTTCCTCTTTTTGGATAGTATCAGTCATATTATAAGATATACCCATACTTTTATAATCTATCAAAGGAATTGGATTAACCCCATTATAATTGGAATATTTCAAAGCATAGATAATATCATCTTTTTGATATTTTATACTTTCAATATACGTAGAATTATATGTAAAAACTAAACTCTCGTTTTCTTGAGAATTTTCACAAACAGCTACATTATCACTATAAGTACAAACATAATCAGCTAACACATATATGTAATTTTCTAAATCTATCAAATTACAATCTACATTGTCATAAACATTTGCAATTTCTTGTTTAGTTTTTAAATTATAAAACTTATCATTTTCAATTTGATATTCTATATTATCTGATTTACCTTTAATAGTATTTTGATATCTTTCTCCATTATAAATATAATGCTTATCTGAAATAGTTATATCATAATTAAAAGCGTAATTAGCATCAATTTGCTAAATAATAATTCTTGAATCCTTTTAATGACATTAGTATTTCTCTTTTCTTCAATTTCACAACTGTTTTGATTATTATCTATTGGCTTTTCTTGAGCATCGTTTAGTTCGCTACTACAACCACCAATAAAAATTATAAGTATTACAAAAGTATTCTTTTCAAAACCATCACTCCATTTATCTAATATAATTGTAACAAAATAAAATATAGATGTATATAAGAATTTCTAAAAAACAATTTACAATTTACATTTTCTTTGTTATAATTTATAAAGAATAAAGGGCGTGATTAAATGAAGATGTTGTCGACAGAAGTAAGAACATTACTTGATAAACTTTATAATTTGCGTGGGGAAGATAGTATTATCTTAACTAAAATGAATAAAGAAAGGGAAGATGCTATCGAAACCCAAGAAAGAACTAAGAATGAAAAAGAAATTCTTATTCAGCAAATTGAAAATTTAACTGCTGAAGAAAAAACTTTGGCAGAAGAAGGCGAAAAATTAACCTCAGTTTTAAGTAGCATCAATAGAGATGATTTTGCAACTGTATTAGATCGTTTAAATATTGATTTTAATCCAGCGGTTATAAATGAAAAAGTAAATAAGATGCTACCTGATACGATAGCCAAAGTTGTTGCAGAAAATAAGAAAGCTTCTGAAAAACTAAAAAATGTTGAAAATGAAATGAACAATGCTATAACTAAAGTTGAAGAATTGGGCATTCGTAAAGATGAAGCATTAAGCAACCAAGCTAAATTAAATGAATATTTTGATTTAGCTCTATCTGGAAATATTAATATTACTCGTGATGAAATAACTTCGCTTTTAGAAAAATTTGATTTTACAGAAAATGAACAAAGAGAAGCTGCAAAAATCCTGATGTTCCCAGAAGATGCTTTATATGAATATGATGCTTCATTTAAAAGTGGAGATAAAGCTAGTGGCAAAACTATTACTGAAGTTTTAGCAGAAGCTAAAAAAGAATCGGAAGCTAAAGAAGATGTTGCCAAGGCTAAAACAGACTTAGCAGAAAATAATGATAATATTGCTGCTGTTAAAGAAAGTGCTGAAAAAGAATCAGTTTTAGAAGAAATATTTGACAAAGTTATTGAAGAAAATACAATCGCTGATGCTGAAGAACCAAAAACATTAGAAGAACAATCCACGGATAATCAAAGCGAAAAAGATAAATTATATAATGTTATGAAAGAAAATGGTTTAGATCCAGAAGATTATAGTGCTAAAGCAATTGAAAAATTGTTAACCAACTATGAACCAGAAACATTGAAAAATAATGTCGCTGAATTACGTAGCAAAAATATCGATTTAAAGATTCTAAGAGATAACATTGAAATATTATATGATTCTGAACTATCTCAAAAAATTGCAAAATTATTAGAACTTGGTAAAGAAGCGCGTGATATAAGCCTTATGCCAAATGTTTTAGTTAAATATGATTTAAAGGGTTTGAATAATACAATTAATGTTCTTCAAATAAGTGGTTTAGATCCTCGCAAAGTGCCTTTAATGGCATATTAGAAAGGGTGATAATATGGAACAAAGAGCAATTGAATTAGTGAAAGAAACACTTCTGAATTTTAAAGAACAAGATAAAAACCAAGTTTGGAAATATGCTGTTTCTTATGAGTTATCAAATGATGATTCCTATGATGTCTTAAAAAAACACAATGTGGTTTTAACCAAACCAACGCAAACCATTGTCTTGTCAATTGCTGCACAAGAATTGGAAAGACAATTAAAACTTGCTGAAGAAATGGGATTCATTGCTGCTTATCAACAAAATCCTCGCCATTTGACTCAACCAGTTGAAATGGTTATCAAAAGAATGGCTAAAGCAGATGCTGTCGGTGTAACTTATAAAAACGAAAAAGGGATTTATGCGTCTTTCCTTTTTAGTCAAAGAGCTTTCGATTATATTATTGGTCAAAATGAAAATGTGAAAAGTGTAGTTGATGAAACTCCCAGTAACACCTATGAATTAGCAGAAGTAAAAGAAGATGCTCTACATGTTTTAGAAACATTTGGTATGAATGATAGGGCTGAAGAAATATATGCAAGAATTGATGAAATTGCTGATAAAAATCTAGGTGAAAAAGAAATGCTAGTTGAAGCCTTCAAAATTATTGATGGCGATAGAAAAATGTTGTATGACACTATCGACAAAATATTAGAACAAAAAGAAACTAGGGAAAGGAAATAACGACATGAAGTTTTTAGAAGATTATGGATTTAGTCAAGAAGAATTCGAAGAATTCATGAACAATACACCTAAAAAATTAATTGATAAATTAGAAGAACATGAAGATTTGGTAAGAGTTAACCTTCAGTTTGTTAAAGATTTAGGAACCTCTGTTTATAAGGAAATATTTATTAATTATCCTGACATATTTCTTTTAGATGCTAGTGTCTTTGCTAAAACTTTTACCCAATATGAAACTGATGAATTGATTGAAAGTTTAAACAATAATTTTAAAGTAGTTGAATATTTATAAAATAAAATGCTGTCGTTAGATTCTACGACAGCATTATTTTTGCAACCGATATAGATTAATTGTCGGTTTATTAAATGCTCTTATATTAATGTTATTATCTGTACCCAAACCAGCAGATACATACAATTGTGTATCGTTAATAGTATAATGATGGTCAAGATAAGTTCTCGCACCATCTTTTTTTATGACTCCTCCCCAAAAAGGAATTCTAACTTGCCCAAGTAAAGAATGGCCAGCTAGAACTAAATCGACATCATAATTGGCAATTTGTTCTATATTGTCTGGCTGATGTGTCAAAACAATATTAAAAACAGTACTAAGTTCATCGCTCATGTATAATGCCGATTCTATATCTGAAATATCTGTAATCCCAGTTAATTTAATTGGGTTTATATCTTTATAAAAAATATAAGTTGATTGATTATCTAATAAAACAAAACCGCTATCATTTAGTATCTCTTTATACAAATCTAAATTCTTAGCATCGTTATCACCTATAATAGCATACTTATATAAAGTACAATCTAATGAAGATAGATGTTTTTTTAAAGATGTTACTTCATCTTCATTAACACTATAATCACTAGCTATTAAATCTCCGGTAAAAACAATTAAGTCTGGTTCTAAACTGTTAATTTCTTTTACAACATTTTCTATATCATCGACGTTCTTAGTTGAGCCAATTAAAAAATCAGAAAATTGTACAATTTTAAAATCTTCAAAAGATTCAGGTAAATCTTGTATTGCGATAGCATCTTCAACGATTTTAAAGCCAGTTGTATTAATAAAAAACATATACACTCCCATAAAAATAATTACTAGGAATAATATTATTAGGAACTTTTTCATTACCCCTCCAATTTTAATGTTCAAATAAATAATACCACAATTAGCATTGTTAAGCAATTTACAATTGAAAAAAAACTATATATATGGTAAACTAAATCATAGGTAGGTGTCGAAATGTCTAGATTTAAATATGTATTTTTTTCAATAATAACTTTTGGTCTATTCACCATTTCTGCTAATGCAGCAAGCTGCAGTTATGAAGAGCGAGCAGAATTAAACAATCAAATTACTAACATGGAAATGAATTATGAAGTAATTAGGATAGCACTGGATCCAGATGAATTTAGTCCACCTGATTTTATTCTCGGAACACCGGATGAAGAAGGATATATTGAATATACTGATGCGTTACAAGTAAATATCCTAAATTTAACAGAAAATACTTATGTTGAAGTAACAAATAATTACGATAATCAAACAATAAGATACGATTATAGTGATACAGATAATGGTAACATTGCTATAGTTTGGGAAACTCTAGGAGAATTTGTTACCTATACTGCTAGAGTATATGCTTCTGGTAATACTGGATGTGAAGATACGCTATTAAGAACGATGCGTGTATCTCTTCCAAGATATAATGATTACTCAACATACGGTGTATGTGAACAAGTTCCAGATTATTATTTATGCCAAAGATATGTCTTCTTTGATGAAATTGATTTTGATGAATTTTCTACTAAAGTATTGGCTGAAATAGAAAAAACACAAAATGGTGGCGAAAATGGCAAAGATGATAATCCTTGGTACGAAGAAATAGGTAATTTTATAAGTGAACATAAGACACCAATAATTATTGGCGTAGTATCTATTTTAATTATAGCGGGGGTTATAGTTGTAATAGTAGTAAGAAAACGTAGGAGAAGTGTAATATGAAAAAGGTTTTAAAGGTTTTATTATTAGTAGTGGTATTTTTATTCAGCGTAAATAGTGTTAGTGCACTTAGTACTGATAAAACAATAGTTTATACAAAAACTAGAGACCACTATGTTCAAGTTCAAAATTTATATACTGGTGATTATATATTTAAAACAAGTATGTACGAGTTGTCCGGTAATGGCGAAACATATATGGCATACTGTATGGACCCACATAAGGCAGCGTCTGATAAGTATACATTAGACCGTATCTTAGGTGATTCTTCCAATTCTGTTGGTGTTCAAGCATTCGACATGGGAATTTTAAATATATTAAAACATGCTTATACGCAAATAAATAGTAGTTATTCATTACAAAGTACTGTAACACCGGAATCGACACCAAATAAATATAATGCAACTGTTACAGGAGACAACCTTTATGCATCATCAAGTATTGCCATAAGAGCATTTATCTTAGGACTTTATGGTTGGGGTGGTGCAGGTATTGATAAAAACTATTATATGAAATCCCAAGCTTCTGCCCATGTAAACCTTGGTATTAATTGGGCATCATGGTATGGTGATGCACCTCAAACAATAATGGGAGTTACATGTTCTGGTCAAGCAGACTGTCAACAAAGATATTTGAATTTAAGAAAAAGTTCATATAGTTGGTTCTTACCAAGCGTTCAAATGCATGGCTGGACATATGGAACGTCTTCTTATGATGTAATTTATGCAGCTCAAGAATTATTCTATCATGGTATTGATGCTGCAATGGAAGTTTATGCTAATGGTGGAACTAATACATCTAGCATAAAAGGTGAAATAATATCTACAGTTCAAGACGGAAAGAGAACTGATACTGAAATTCAAGAATATATTTATGCTAATTTTGAATTAAATGGCTTTACTGAAGATGCTTATATTAAAAACTTCAATTTCACATGTGCTAATTGCTCAACTAGTGGTGTTACATTCGATGGTATGGAATATTACAATGCTGCAAATGAATGGGTCAGTTTAACTCCTGATGTTGATTTATCTAAAGTATTAGAACCTAATGCTGAAGGAATAAGAAGCGGAACAGTAAGAATAAGAATTCATATAACAAAAGCAGTTTTAGAAGATGAAGAAAACTGTGTGCCAGCAAACTATGAAATAACTTATGATTATTTTGATCCAAATCTAGAATACATTGGAGCATTATTAAAAGATAAAAATAAAACAGATAAACAAAGAATGCTTATCATTGATAAAGCTGAAGGTCAACAAAATAGCGGAAGCTTAAATGGTAGTATAGGATGTGCTAATGCTGTATGTGATACAGAATTATCTGTACCTATCTGTAGTGATGAAGAAGATGAAGCAATTTCTGAAATCTACGCTCCAGAAGATATTAAAAAATGTGTGCTAGATAATGTTGATGATGCCGGAAATACATATCAATTAACAGAAACAAATGGTGGTGTAAATACCGACAACGCTTATTGTCAAGTGTTCTGTAAAGAAGATTACTTTGATGTTATCAACGATGGTGTAGATGGTGGTATCAAACTAAATCCTGAAGTCGAAGATGTTAACTGTGGAGGCTTCTTCCAATTAACTGCTCACGTTGAAGGTAAAAAAGACTGCTACACCGGTGGCGTTGGAACAGATGATAAAGAAATTAATAGAGAACAATATTTAGAAGACATAGAAGATGTTCAAGAAAGATTAGTAGATGCTATGAACAGATATTATATGTATAAGGCAATGAGTGAACATCAAAAAGAAACATTAACGAATAATGTAAGTGTTTCTTGTTATTGTGGTGGTTCTGCATATGGAGATACTATTAATGTATACTGGGATGAATATGATGAAGTAACATTTACTTGGGATGAAAATTCAGAAAATGGTACTTATAGTTATGGCACTCATTCAGGTGGAAGCGACGGATGGAGCGATAATTGCTGGTGTAATGGAGATTGTGCATGTGGAACAGATGGTGAAGGAAATACAAAATATTGTAGTGCTAATCCAACTTGTGATTCAAATGCATCATCTAGTTATAGTAGTTGGGTAAGTCAAGTAAATCAAGGATTAAGTCAAGCGATACAAGATTTATCAGACTTTTACGAAGAATATGTTAAAATTATTCAAGATTTCAACGCTTGTACAGTTGGCTGGGATAATGAATATTTATTCTCTCAACAATTAAGTTTCTTCTATAGTGAATATCAAGGAGAAGAAGAATATACACCATATTATGATTTAATTTCCACAGCTGATGATGATACACTATATTATCTTGATGCTGAAGAAGATACATTAGTAGAAGAAAGTGAAGTTGAAATTTGTACAGGAACTGCTGATAAAGAATATAATTGTGAATCTGGCTCTAATGTATATGATGGAGACTTAGATGTAAATGCTGATGAATGGAATTATGCTAGTAGTTATAATTCTGTATATACCGATCGTCGTTATGTAGTATGTAGCGTATCTAGTGGATGTACATATCAAAATAGACAAATATCTGATGCAACATTTGTTAGAAAGACAGTTAAAAAAGCTCAAGATTATATTACTCCAACAGTGTTCTATCAAATAGAAGCTAATGGACGTATTACAGTTAACAGTGGATATACTGGAGATGCTCTAAAGTTAGATGCTTTAATTAATTCCCTACCAATATCTACAAGTGCTACTGGTGGTGGAGTATTTAGATTAATGCTTGAAGACCTTGGAGAATTCTATGATACTGGTGAAGTCGGAAGATTAATAGACTTCGAAGGAGACTATGAAGAAGACAGTGTAGCAGTTGCTGTTGGACGTGAAGGAATTGAAACTTTCGACGGAAATTATACTTGCTACTACTACTCAGATTGTCGTCCGGATGATTGTCCAAATTGTGACTTTGTCTGTGAAGAAGGCGAATGTCATTGGGAAGACTGTCCAGAATGTGTCTTTGACTGTGTAAACTGTGTATTTAATCTAGATGAATTACAAATTCACTTTAAGCCGATATCAACAGTAAATGTTAATTCTGCAGATAGAGAATTAGGATACAACTGGAATGTTAATACAACACTTGCAGCTTTAGAGTTATTACGAGATAAAGCTGAACTTACAATTCAAGAAATAGAAACTGAAAATGAAACCATTTACGATAAGACTGGTGAAGATTCAGCCCTTGACTTTAGTATTCGGATGAACGCTGATATCATCAATTACTTAAAAGATTACAATGACGAAGTTGAGGATTATGGTGGATATGCTAATGATTCCTTAACATGCTATAGTGCTACAATCGATGGCAAAGAATATAAAAATATCTTCTGCTACAGTGAAGTAATCGATTATTTAGTAGATAATTATGATGAACAAATAACAGTAAATAATCGTACTCCAGAGGGAAGTAGATCAGATAGCGATAACAGCGCTAATTCAAATAATTATTGGACATTATGGGATTGGACGGAACCAGCCAGAGATGATAATGGACAATACACAGTTATTGGTGGTCCATCATGGAAATAGGGGTGAATAGTTAATGAAAAATGCTTTGTGGGGATACTGGATAGTTTTACTTGGAATATTTGTTGTTGTTATTATGTTACTAGTTCAAAATTTAACAACATCAAACACCCAAGATTATTACTTAATAAAAGAAATAACAGAAGCCGCGTTAGTAGATGCAGTTGACTATTCATACTATCGTACTTTTGGAGAAATTAAAATTAATAAAGAAAAATTTTACGAAAGCTTCGTACGTAGATTTGCTGAAAATGCATCATCTACAACCACTTATACAGTAAGTTTTTATGGGGTTTACGAAGCTCCCCCAAAAGCTAGTGTCGAAATTAAGAGTAAATCCAATACATTCAATGTAATGGGAGACTCAGAAACATTCGATATGACTGAAAGAATAGATGCTATAATCGAAGGAAATGCTATTTAATAAAAACGGAGGAATAAAATGGGAAGTTTAATAAACACATTTAAAAGATTTTTTACCAATAAAACAACGGTTACCATTTTAGGTATTGTCGCTGGGGTTCTAGTATTATTTTTCTTCTATATGTATAGAGTTAATAATGCAGTTAATCCCCGCGAAGTACCTATAGCTACTAGGACAATCGCCGCAACGGAAGAAATAACCAAAGATGATATTGAAATAGTAGAAATTGGTAGCAGTTTCCTAAGTAATGCAGATGTTTATACTAGTGCTAATGATTTAGTGGGTAAATATGTTAATACCGGAACTTCTATTCCGAAAGGTGGTTTATTCTATACTAGTCAAATAGTTGAAAAAGAAGAACTACCAAATTCTATTTTTGATGAAATTCCTGATGGCTATACTATTTATCAATTGAAAGTTAATAATGATTCAACTTATGCTAATTCCATTTATCCTGGCGATAGAATTGACCTATGGATGACAACTACTCAAGATGGACTTATCTATTATGGTGAATTTATTCGTAGTATCGAAGTTTTAGCTGTTCGTGATTCTAGTGGTGAAAATGTATTTGATGTAACTAGTGGTAGAACACCAGCATGGTTATTATTTGCTGTTCCAACTGATATGTATCGTTATTTGAAAGTAGCTGAATTTATTTCTAGCATTTCGATAACTCCAGTACTAAGAAATACCAATTATAATTCTGAAGTAGGTTCTACTGAAATTACTAATGACGTATTACTACAAATGATTGAAAATAAAATCATGGATATGGGTGCTACTTATTAGGAGGAACGTATGGGAAATTTAATAAAAAATATCAAAAATGTGTTATTGAATAGAAATACAGTAACGATACTAGCTGTTTTAGCTGGCGTAATTGTTTTATGGTTCTTTTACAATATGACTGTTAATAATGCTATTAATCCTCAAAGGGTTCCAGTAGCTACTAGAACAATTACTGCTAAGGAAATGATAACTTCGGAAGATTTTGAATTTGTCGAAATCAATAATGGTTTTTTACAAAATGCTAATGTTATAACCAATACTGGTCAACTTGTAGGTCGATATGTTAAAAACGAAACATCAATTACTAAAGGTGCCATGTTTTATCAAGAACAAGTAGTTGATAGAGATGAACTTAAAGAAAGAGAACAAGAAGATTTACCAGATGGTTATACTATTTATTCGTTAACCGTAAATAATACTAGTACTTATGCTAATTCCATTTATCCAGGAGATAAAATTGATTTATGGTTAAAAGCAGAAATTGATGGAATGATAGTTTATGATGAATTTATCAATAGTATTGAAGTAGTTTCAGTTAAAGATTCTCGGGGAGCTAATGTCTTTGATAGTGAAGAAAGTGGTGAACCAGCAAGACTATACTTTGCTGTTACTACTGAAATGGCTACTTACCTAGAACTAATCGAAAGAATAAATGGTTTTCAAGCATTCCCTGTTCCACGGAATGAATTATATACTACCGAAGGAGCAGAAGTATCATATTCTAATGAATTATTATTGCAATTAATAGATAGTTATGCTGGATTTACCCCAGGTGAAGCAGCAGGACAAGAATAAAAAGTTTAAGAGGTGACAAAACGTGAATGATGCTATATTTTCGCAAATAGATTTTGGGCCTTTAAAAGAGTTTTTAGAGGAAGATAACGTAACCGACGTTTCATATTCTAACGGTGGTCAAGTGTGGCTAAAAACTCTTGATAAAGGTGTTTATCGAGTTGATAGACCAGAAATAAATAACGCTTTAATGGAAAAGCTTGCTTTTCAATGCTCAAATGTTATGGGTAAAACATTTAACATGGCTCATCCTTTTCTAGATGCTGAGTCTGCTGAACTTCGTCTTAACTTTGTTCATGAATCAATTGCTACCAATGGTATAGCATGTGTTATTCGTAAGACGCCTGCCAAAATCCGTCTTAACAAAGAAAAACTTATAAATGAACAATATGTAACAGAAGATCTTCATGACTTTTTGATGACTTGTGTTGAAGGACATTGCAACATAATTGTAAGTGGTGAAACTGGTTCTGGTAAAACCGAACTTGTTAAATACCTAGCCAGTCATACTAAAGAAAATGAAAAAATCATAACTATTGAAGATACTCTAGAACTACACTTAGATAAAATATTCCCTCATCGGGATATAGTAGCTATGAAAACAAATAACATCGCATCATATTCTGATGTACTTGTAACCTGCATGCGGCAAAACCCTCGTTGGATTTTACTATCCGAAGTTCGTTCTGCTGAAGCTGTTACAGCAGTTCGTAACTCTATATCATCAGGGCACAATATTATATCGACTATCCACTCCGATAGAGCTGCTAACATTCCAATGCGTATGTATAGTTTGCTGGAAAGTAGTCAAGATATTGAACAATTTTTAAATTCCATTCACCGTTATGTGCAAATTGGTATTCATGTAAAGGGATATATGAGCAAAGAACTTGGTAGATTCCAAAGAGAAATAATCGAAGTAGTAGAATTCTTTGTCGATGAAAATAACGAAGCTAAATCTAATATAATATTTAGAAAAAGTTTAGATGGCAAGTATTCTTTTAATAATCCTACTAAACATTTAATCGATTATTTAGGTGTTCAAGGTGTTGATATTAAAGAAGATTATTTTGTTAAATCAAAAAGTTCAGTTGATAACACAGTACAAACTCAAGAGGTAAGCATAGAAAGTCTATAATCGAAAGGAGTAAAAATGGGAACTTTTACAGAATTAATAATATTACTTATAATTGCTGCGATTGTCTTAATATATCGGCGTAATCCAGGAGAAAATGTTTATAAATTTGTTACTGGTAACGCTACTAGATTATACGATAAATACGCTCCATATTCATTTAAAATGGTCCGTGAAAAAGCAGTAGAACTAGGACAAGAATATAATGCTCGTCAATATTTAACCCAAATAGTTTTATTCGGAGGTATTGCTGCCATTATTGGTTATTTCTACTTTTATAGTATAATATTTGCAGCCTTATATGCTATCGTAGCTATTGCCTTTATTCCTTATCTAGCTTACTTAAGATGTCAAAGAATTTATAGTGAATTTATATTTGAACAAATCCAAACCTATACGACTAATGTTATTATGGAATTTAATACCACTCAAAGTTTTGTTAAATCTCTAGAAGGAGTTAGAGACTCTGGAATATTAGAAAATCCCGTTTTAGAAGACGTTAAAAAGATGATAGACATGTCTTATCAAAATGGTACTATTGATGAATCATTACAATATTTTAATGATAAGTATCCATATTATATGGTTAAAAATATGCATCAATTATTCTTGCAAATTACTAAAGAAGGCGCTAGAGACTCTGGTCAGGCCCTAGAAAACATGTCACTGGACATCGACGCTTTAGTAGAAGGTGTATATCGGGACCAAATGGATCGTAAAAACTTCCATGGACGATTTATTAAATTTGGTCTAATCTTATATTTGTTAGTAGTTGTATTGAGATATATGTTAGGTGAAGAAAATTATATTGAATTGATAGAAATGTGGTATGTTCAATTGATACTTCATGCTATAGTTATAATTAATGCTTTCTTCTTGGTAACTGGAGAAAAGTATTATAACGAAGATGTGGGGGTAGAATAATGCAAATAGAAATTATCATAATCGCCGTCATCGTCTTTGCTATTATGACTATCGGTGGTCAAATAAATATCAATCAAATGATAAGTGATAACCAAATGCTTTTCTTAAAACTTAAGGAAAGTGATTGGGACTTCCTTGTTAGAGCAAGATATGGTAATAATATTAATCCCGATGTTTTGTTTAATAGAAGAATAAAAAATGCTTTAATCGTTATGGTATTAGCTTTCTTCTTTATGATTCAAGATTTAAATGCTGTAAAAGTTTTGATTATTGTTGTAATTGGTATTTTCATATTTAAAATGCCTTACAATGATATCAAGAAATTTTACACAAGACACATGCATCAAATTGATGCTATGCTACCGCATTATCTAAAAAGTTTAGAAATTTTAATTCAACACTATACTGTTCCTGTAGCAATTGGTAAATCGATGGCTGATGCTCCAGAAATATTTAAAGATGGACTTCAAGAGATGATCGATGCTATCAATTCGGGGGATGATTCTATTGAACCATATATGGAATTTGCCCGAAAGTATCCTGTTCGAGATTCCATGCGTATGATGCGTCTTTTATATCGTCTTAGTTTAGGACGCCAAGAAAGAAAACAAGAACAAATTTTAACATTTTCTCGGTCAATTTCCAGCTTACAACAAAAAGCTCGGGAAACGAGATATAAAAATCGTTTGGAAAAGATGGAAAATAAGACTATGAGTATGTTAATTACAACCGGAATTGGTGTTATGATCCTATTAGTTTTAGCGGTAATTAAATTGATGAATGTCTAGTTTACTATAAATTTAATTTATAAATTGATATTTAGTAAAAAATAAGTTATAATAATATTATGGAATAAGGAGGAATTTTATTTTATGAAAGAAGCGACTGGAGAATTAAATATGACAGTTGTTACAGTTGTAGCAATTGCAGCTGTTGCAGCATTCTTCTATGCCTTTGTTTGGCCAGCAATCCAAAGCAGTATTGAATCAAATACTATGTGTGCCGCTGCTCAAAATTGTAAGTGCTCTGGTGATGAATGTACATGTCAATACCATGACGTTGAAACAGATCAATGGAAAGATATTACATGTCCAAACAATGACACTACAGGCTCAGATGCTACAGGAGCATAGAATTTTAATAAAGTGAGGTAATAGTTAATGAAAGAGGCAACCGGGGAATTAAATTTGGCAGTTGTGGTAGCGATATCAATTGCAATCTTGGCGGCCTTTTTTTTCACTTATTTGTGGCCTATAATTGATGGCAATTTTGAAAGAAATTCTCAATGCAACAAAGCCGTTTGTGATTGCGCAGAACGCGTTACTATAAATGAGATTGAATATTGTACTTGTTGGACTGAAGACCGTCCAGATCAAACGTTTAATTGTATTTTTAGAGGGTAGTGATTGAATGAAAGAATCAGTAAGTGTTACGACGATATTTCAAATAGTTATACTATTTATTCTATTGTTCACGGCAATAATGTGTTTAACAATTAATAACTCTAATGCATTCGGAGTAAAAGATGAAATAATAAACATTATTGAAATGAACAATGGAAATTATTTGAGTGACGATAATTACAGTTTAAGCGATGAAATAGTTGATGCTATTTCCGCTGCAGCCTATAGAACTACAGGAGTATGTGATGAAGGTTATGACGGATTTGAAAGAAATGGTCAACCAGTAAGTTCAGGAGACCGGGCATCAGTTTGTATAAGACAAGTTAATGTTACCGAAGGTATCGATGATTATCTTAGTAACTTGCTAGGGGATACTGTGGCTCAAGGAGAATTTATGGATGGCAGTTACTATCAAATTGTTTTATTTTATCAATTAGATTTGCCAGTCATAAGACAAGTTTACAATTTCCAAACTCGTGGGGAAACAAAGATTATTTATTTAGAAGATAGAAGTGTTAGCAGTAGTGGTAGCACAACTCCAGAAAGAGTTGATACTACTCCGGAAGAAACGACACCGACCGATACTGATGACGGTATGGTATCAGCAGCTGATGCTGTATGCCGTGAAGGCTTAGTAGAAACTCCAACAATCAAAGGTAAACAAGGCGTTGCCATGGCTGAAGTAGCATTTTATCCAACGTTACAAGATGCTGCAAGTGGTAAAACTAATGGAAAAACGATGGACCTTCAAGGAACAAAATTTACTATTTTAGGAAATAATGGTGCAACTGATGGCAGTGGCTGGTGGGCAATTATGTATAATGGCGAATGTGGTTGGGTTGATTCCAATTATATGGCTATAAACGCTGCCAGTTATCTACCATCGAATTATAAATTTAATATTACTAATGCTAGTTCTAGTGCATATCGGGGAATAAATGGAACAAATATCCCTGGATTAACTGGTCAAAAACTATATAGTAGTGAATACAATAATTCATTTGTACCAATAACGTTCTCATTTGCAAAAAAACTTTACAGTATTGGTATCAATAATTCTAATAGAACTTTTGTAATTAACGATGCATATAGACCATATGCCGTAACAAAGTATGCTGCTACTACAGCCAATAAAGTACCAGCTGTAACTGCTGGATTTGGTGATTGGCCACCAGATATGTTCTTAGCATTGAATGTATCGAGACATAATACAGGATGTGCTATCGATGTTACTTTCGGTGATTTAACTTCTGAACAACTTGCAGCAATGCCTAGCCCAATGCATGAGTTAAGCACAAGAGCAACGGTATATACAGGTTATTATAGTAGTTCATATACAAGTAGTTTTGAGAACTCTCAAGCTCATGTTTTACATGATATAATGGTTTGGAGTGGTTTAAAAGATTTAAAATCTGAATGGTGGCATTACCAAGATGATACATGTTATAATACTATAAGAAATCATCCAAGCACTAATGGTGGACGGAATATTAATTTCTATGCTAATACAAGTGTAGTAGGGTAATTAAAAGGAGAAAAAAATGCGTGAAGTATCTGGTTCTACATGGGTATTTCAATTGATGATTATCTTCATTCTTATCTTTGCTTGCTTTCTATGTTTGGTAATAAATTATTCTAAAGCATATCGTGTTAAGAATGAAGTGTTATCTATAATTGAAAAATATGAAGGAATGAATTCAACATCTCAAGGAATCATTAATAATTATATGCGCGGGGAATCATACCTTACAGTTGGAGGTTGCCCTGATGGTTGGTATGGCGCTTCTATTAACAGCGATAATTTTGAAGAAGCTCGTCCTAATCAAAAATATAGTTATTGTTTTACTGATTCTTATACTTCAGATGGCTTAATTTACTATAATATAATTGTTTTTTATAAGTTTAATTTACCTTTTCTGGGAGATATAATGACTTTTGAAGTAGAAGGGACAACCGAGTCATTCCAAGGAAGTTTAGATCGATATTAGAAAGGAATATCAATATGAATGTAATAATTTCTAATAAATATCAAGCATTACTAGCTAATCTTGACATTGATGTAATAAAAAGTATTAATGGTGAATTCACAGTTGATGAGCTTATAGCTCAATTTTCAAACTTTTATTATAATAAAATGATTATCGATATAACAGCTATTAAAGATTATCAAAATATTAATGTCATTCAGAATTTATCAGTTAACTTTGATATGTCTAAAGTAATTTTACTATTAGATGATTCAGAAACAGTAAATTCCCCAATGTACTTATCCCAACTCGTTTCTATGGGAATTTACAATTTTACAACAAATATTAATGTTATTAAGTATTTAATAGATAATCCTAATACATATAAAGATGTTGCCAGTTATCATAATATCAATGGCTTTAAAAAACCAACTTTAAATGAAAATGCCATCGATAATACAAAAGGTAAAATTGGTCAAAAAATCTTAGGATTTAAAAATATTACTGAACATGCTGGAGCAACAACTTTAATTTATTTATTAAAGTTACATTTAGAAAAGAATTATAAAGTCAAAGCAGTTGAAGTTGATGGAAATGACTTTGTTTTCTTCAATGATGACGATTTAGAAAGTGTATCTAGTGTTACTTTCAATGATTTTCTAACTCAAAATATTAATTGTGATGTTATTTTAGTAGATTTAAACAATAGTTCCGTCGAAAACTATTGTAATGATATAATCTATTTAATTGAACCGGGAAGAATTCAATTAAATAAGTTAATTCGTAAAGATAATGAAATATTTGAAAAACTTCGCAACAAGAAAATAGTTTTGAATCGAAGTATTTTATCTGATAAAGATGTTGAAGATTTTGAAAAAGAAAGTGGAAGTAAAGTATTTTATAACTTACCATATCTTGATGATAAATTGGATAATCAACCAATTATCAACAATTTTCTATCAACCCTTGGCTTTAGTAGAGTAGAGGATAACAAGGGTGGATCTGGATTATTTAGCATTTTTAAATAACAATATGGGGTGGTAAGATGGAGTTTTGTTATAAGACTGCCAAAGTATGGCAAATAGTGGGGTATGCTTTTTTAATATTAAAAATAGTAATCCCGTTGATTTTAATAATTTTAGGAATCATTGATTTAGGTAAAGCAGTTATATCGAGCGATGATAAAGCTATAAAAAAATCGACAGTAACATTAATTAAACGGGTAATTGCAGGTATTGCTATATTTTTCATTCCTACAATTATTCAAGTACTATTCACTTATATTGCAGGATTTACTTCCGATATGAACGATGATTTTATGATTTGTATTGATTGTATAACATCACCAAATAAAGACTGTGATACCAGTTATAAGGGCGGAGTCTTCCCAACAGATAATTGACAATTATTTATTGCGGAATATTGACTTTCTGCCTTTTATAATGTAAAATAAAGTTATAAAAAGAGAGGAGTGCTTATATATTTATGGGAAATGTTGATAATTTTTGTGCAGAAACTTCAAATATATGGCGTACAGTTGGATATTTTTTATTAGTTTTTAAAATAGTTATTCCACTAATTTTGATAATACTAGGAATGGTAGATTTAGGAAAGGCAGTTATATCAAGCGATGATAAAGCCGTTTCTAAAGCTGCTAAATCATTATTAATGCGTGTAGTTGCTGCAGTATGTATATTCTTTGTTCCAACTATTGTATCATTTGTAATTGGCTTAGTTGATACTTCTGTTGATAATAAATATGATATTTGTGCAAAATGTATTTCAAGCCCAACTGGCCAAATATGTGATGATGCATATAAAGCAAATTTTGGAAGTTAATAAAAATAAATATTATATTTAAAGTAGTCGTAAGACTGCTTTTTCTTTGTATTTAATTAAAAAGTACTTTTCATATTATTTTGTCTTTGGCCAAAGAAAAACATAATTACTATTTCTTGTTACAAAATTATATAAGACACAATAAAACCATGTCTCATCTGACATGGCTTATTTTCATTATCTATCTTCGTATATACCAGTATATTCATATCCATCTAAAGTCTTTTCAGTACTCCAGCGATATGTTGGAATTCTATGCATCCAAGTTGTTTCCTTTTTTGGATCGCTTATGCTATAACCATCATATTTATCTTGATTATCCGCTAAATCTCTAATACAATCATCTTCATATGCAAATGATATAGTAAATTTTAATGGTACAAAGTAAACATTAAATCCTAAGTTACTTGCATAGAATGGTTTAACACCATTATGATTCTTATAATATTCAGTAATATAAACTCTATAAACTCCACCTTCATAATATACACTGCTGATATCGAATGTAAAATTATTTTTAGTTAATGAAGAGTTTTTATATTGTGATACTTGGCTTGATGATAATGCAACACTATAATCCCCATTACCACCAGTCATTACCATATTTCCACGGTTACTTAAATATTTTCTGTAATCTGTAAGTGAATTTGAAAAGTATGATTTACTTGAATTAATTATTGCTACAGAATCTTCCACAACTTCATCTGGATCTATATCTAGTAATTGTAATTCATATTCTAATCTAGAATTGGTTGGTGTAGAATCAGTTACATAACCAGTAGTATAATATGTTCTTTCAGTATCTTTACAATAATTATATGTTGTTTCAGTTACTCTCTTATTTTCTGCATCTGATTTATTTGAAAAACCATATTCCCAATCAGACCATTTAACAAATTTATAATATCTTGTCTTTTCGTCTTCCGTTGGTTTATTATTGTCATCATTATCATTGTTATTATTGTTATTATTATTGTTATTGTTGTTGTTATTGTTATTAGTATTGCAATTATAACAACATCCTACTGATGAACAACTAATTTTAATATTTACTGTAGTTTTAACAGTAGTAGTGACTTTACCACTAGTTGAAGTGCTTCCTCCGGTAGTAGTTGTTGTACTAGATCCACTACTTGTATTAGTATTAGTGTTAGTATTTGTATTACTATTGTTATTGCTTCCAGTATTTGTATCATTATTAGTATCACTTGGAGTATCATCAACAACTACATCAGTATTAGTAGTATTGTTGCATGTTCCGTTAGTACAAGTATTTTCCTCAATAGTTGTAACTATGAAATCGGATTTTTCACCACAATCCAAACTAACTTTTAATGCATAATTTCCATCTGCAGTCTTAGTTGTTTGAACATAACTGGAATTTATATCACAAACATCTCCATCTTCCGTAAAGTCGATTAATAATTTTTGATTTAACATTTGTGATAATGTTAATTTTTCAGTACCGCCGACATTTTCTGGTAACTTTGATGGTGTGAAATATTCAAACGCTGCATCTTTCATTGCTGTAATATTGGTAATATATTCAGTATTACCCATTGCTAGGCTATTGCTAGAATTGTTTTTGCCGCCAGTGAATCTTGTGACAATTAAGCAAACAACAAAAACGACAACTGCCAAGATTACTAACTTAATTGCTAACCCAGCCCAATTAAAACTTAATTTTCTGTTTCCTTCTTCGTACATAATCGTACCCCCTTTAACTAAGAAAACCATATTCTTTTAAGTCGCTAATATTTTACCATATCTTGCGAAAAATGTCAAATCAAAACAACCAAACATTCCCCAATTTTACGGTAAATTATGTTAACTTTTTTAGGGCTAATATAATTATATTCTCAAAAATATAAATTAGCATTGATTTCAAACTAAAGTTCGTGATAAAATAGTTACTGCAAGTAATAATGTATTTAAATAAAAAATTATGGTAAAATATGTAATGCGAAAGAAGTGATATTATGTCTAATGTTGATAAAATTGTAATTAAAGGTGCTAGAGAAAATAATTTAAAAAATATCGACATCGATATTCCTAAAAATAAATTAGTAGTTATGACTGGAGTCTCTGGTAGTGGTAAAAGTAGTTTAGCTTTCGATACTATTTATGCTGAAGGCCAAAGAAGATATGTTGAATCTCTTTCTGCTTATGCTAGACAATTTATCGGAGTAAGTGAAAAACCAGATGTCGATTCTATCGAAGGTTTAAGTCCTTCAATTTCTATTGATCAAAAATCAACTAATAAAAATCCTCGTTCCACAGTAGGAACAATTACCGAAATTTATGACTATCTTCGTTTGTTATTCGCTAGAATTGGAACTCCATATTGTCCTAATCACCATATTCCTATTACTAGTCAAAGTATTGAAGAAATGACTAATAGAGTAATGGAATATACTGGCCTTACGGTGACAATATTATCTCCGATAGTTCATGGAGAAAAAGGAACCCACAAAGATTTATTTGATGAACTCAGAAAAGAAGGATATTCTAAAGTTCGCGTCAACGGAAAAATTATGAGTTTAAATGAAGAAATAACTCTTGAAAAAAATATTAAAGATAATATTGATATAGTTATGGACAAAATTACTGTTGATGAATTAGAACGTAGTCGTATTTTTGAAGCTATTGAAGAATCCACTAAGAAAGCCGATGGTAAAGTAGTAATCCTTGTCGACGGCGAAGAAATATTTATGAGTGAAAAATATGCTTGTATTAAATGTAATTATTCTATACCAGAATTAGAACCTAGGTTGTTTTCTTTTAATGCCCCATATGGAGCATGTGAAGAATGTAAAGGCCTAGGAACAAAACTTAAAATTAGTGAAGATTTACTTATTCCAGACTGGAACAAATCTATTATGGATGGAGCAATCACTGCTGTTAGCATGGATTCTACAACTTATTTTACGCAAATTGAAACGGTTTGTAAGTATTATGACATCGATATGTATGCCCCAATTAAAGATATACCAAGAGAAAAGCTTGATTATGTTTTATATGGTACTAACGAACAAATGGAATTTAATTATGTTTCTAAAAATGGCAATACTCGTAATGCTAAAGGAACTTATGAAGGAGTTATTCCTTCTTTGGAACGCCGATATTTAGAAACTAAAAGTGGTTGGATAAGAGAATGGTTAGATGGTTTTATGGTGGAAACAGAATGTCCTGTCTGTAAAGGTAAACGTCTTCAAAAATCAGTTCTTTCCATTTATATTAATGATAAAAATATTTTTGATATGACTGATATGTCAATTGGTGATTTGTTAGATTTTATTAAAAAACTTAAATTAACTCCGGAACAAAAAGATATAAGCGAATTAATATTAAAAGAAATTATATCTCGTTTGGAATTTTTAAATAATGTTGGTCTTTCATATCTTACTTTAACCAGGAGTGCTGGTACTTTATCAGGAGGTGAAGCCCAACGTATTAGATTGGCTACCCAGATTGGATCGAGACTTTCTGGTGTCTTATATGTATTAGATGAACCTTCGATAGGACTTCATCAAAAAGACAATGAAAAGTTAATCAACTCTTTAAAAGAAATGCGTGA
The DNA here is from genome assembly GCA_944363835.1 of uncultured Bacilli bacterium. Lineage (GTDB taxonomy): Bacteria > Bacillota_I > Bacilli_A > RF39 > UBA660 > Onthocola_B. Next base: position 24,078 of record CALVVJ010000009.1, read on the forward strand.
TTTGGGTAATTCATTAATTGTCGTTGAACACGATACTGATACGATGCTAGCGGCTGATTATTTGATTGATATTGGACCGGGTGCTGGAGAATATGGTGGAGAAGTCATGGCTGCTGGTACTCCAGAAGAAGTTATGCACAATCCCAATAGTTTAACTGGCAAATATTTAAGTGGGGTAGAAAAAATTGAAATTCCTAAAAAGCGTCGTAAAGGTAATGGCTTAAAAATTACCATTAAAGGTGCTAAAGAAAACAATTTACACAACATAAATGTCGATATTCCTTTAAATAAATTGGTTGTTGTAACTGGAGTTTCCGGTTCAGGTAAATCTTCTTTAATTAATGAAGTTTTATATAAAAACTTAGCCAATAATTTATATCGTAGTAAAGTAGTGCCAGGCCAATGTAAAGAAATTCTTGGTTTAGAAAACATCGACAAAGTAGTTCAAATTACTCAAGATGCTATAGGACGAACTCCAAGGAGCAATCCGGCGACTTATGTGGGTGTATTCGATGATATTCGTGATCTTTTTGCAACAACCAAAGAAGCAAAATTACGAGGTTATGATAAGGGACGTTTTTCTTTTAATGTTAAAGGCGGAAGATGCGAAAATTGTTGGGGAGACGGAGTCAAAAAAATTGAAATGCATTTCTTAGCTGATGTCTATGTTCCTTGTGATGTTTGTAAAGGAAAACGTTATAATCGCGAAACTCTTGAAATAAAATATAAGGGTAAGAATATTAGTGAAGTTTTAGATATGCGTGTTAGTGAAGCTATTGAATTTTTTGCTAATGTTCCTAAAATCTATAACAAACTTAAGGTAATGATGGACGTCGGCCTTTCCTATATTAAATTAGGCCAATCTGCTCCAACTTTATCTGGTGGTGAAGCTGGACGTGTCAAATTAGCTAAAGAATTACAAAAAAAAGCAACTGGGAAATCCTTGTTTATTTTAGATGAACCCACAACTGGTTTACATACAGATGACATCAAAAAATTGTTGACAATTCTTAACAGAATAGTTGACAATGGTGATACGGTCATTGTAATTGAACATAACTTAGATGTTATTAAAGTAGCTGATTATATCATTGATTTAGGACCAGATGGCGGTAAAAATGGTGGTAGAGTGGTAGTAACAGGTACTCCTGAAGAAGTGGCTAAATGTTCTAAATCATATACTGGAGAATTTTTAAAGAAGATTTTAGATGAAAATAAATAGATTTATTACCTTTTTATTGTTATAATATTTAATATATGGAAGGTGATTATATGGATCGGTATATTTTTTCAATCGGCGATGTCAATATTGAATGGTACTCAGTTTTAATTGTTATTGGGGCTATCTTAGCCATAATTATGATTATTCGGGAAGCAAAACGTTACGGTTATCCTAAAGATTTTGTCTTTAATATGTGTTTTTGGACGATAATTGTGGGAATTATTGGAGCTCGTTTATATTATGTTTTATTTAATCTTGATTTGTACACTAATATTGTAGATGTATTTAAAATATGGGAAGGCGGGTTAGCCATTCATGGTGGTATAATTTTCGGACTAATAACTTGTTTCTTATATTGTAAAAAGTATAAAGTAAGAACAGTCCGTATGGTTGATTTTATCGTTCCAGCTTTACTTTTAGCTCAAGCGATTGGTCGTTGGGGAAATTTCTTTAATGGTGAGGCTCATGGGGCTGTAACTAGTCTTGGGGCTTTACAAGATTTACATATTCCTAATTTTATCATTGAGGGAATGAATATCGGTGGCGTATACTATCAACCAACATTCCTTTATGAATCTTTGTGGTGTTTACTAGGTGTTATTGTTATTTTAATTGTTCGTCGCCTTAAAATTACAAAAGTTGGTCAACCAACAGCAATATATTTAATGTGGTATGGATTAGGTCGTTTCTTTATCGAAACAATGCGCACGGATTCTTTAATGCTCGGTGGCTTTAAAGTAGCTCAAATTGTCTCTGTCATTATGATTATAGTAGGTTTAATTGTCATCATGATTACAGGACGCAAAGGCCGTTATGAAGATTTATATGACCAAGATGAACAAGAAACAATAAAATTCTAAGGGGGAAAACATGTACGACATTATTATTGTAGGCATGGGTATTAGTGGTATAACTGCAGCAATCTATGCCAAAAGAAGTAATCTTAACGTTTTACTAATCGACAAAAGCGCTCCTGGAGGTATGTTAAACAAAATCGACTCAATTAGTAATTATCCTGGTTTGCCTAATATTAGTGGCCCTGATTTTGCTATCAATCTTTTAAATCAACTTAATGATTTAGAAATACCTTATAAAATAGAAGAAGTCATATCTTTAAAACTTAAAGGCCCAAAAAAGATAGTAAAAACTACCAATAACGAATATACAACTAAAAATATCATATTAGCTTTAGGAAGAACTCCAAAATTCTTAGGACTAAAAAATGAACAAGAATTACTTGGCCATGGCGTTTCTACCTGTGCCATGTGTGATGCATTCTTTTATAGAAACAAAGAAGTAGCAGTTGTTGGTACTGGTAATAGTGCTTTACAAGAATCTTTGTTTTTAACTAAAGTTGTTAGTAAAGTATATCTTATCAATCGCCGTGATGGCTTCCGAGGAGACGCTTACTTAGTTGATCAAGTAAAAAATAATCCTAAGATAGAAATAATTTATAAAGCTAACATTGCATCTTTGAATTCTGAGGCAGGTAAATTAGATTCTATTACTTTAGATAATGGTGATACTATCAATATTGCTGGAGTATTTATCTACATAGGTTATACTCCTGATACAAAAATAGTTGATTCAAAATTATTAAATGAAAACGGTTACATTAAAGTAAATAAAAAACTAGCAACCTCTATCAAAGGCGTATATGCTATCGGGGATTGCTTAAACAAAGATATTTATCAACTTATAACTGCTGCATCAGATGGTGCAATAGTTATAAATAATATTGAAAAAACAAAATAATTTTGATATATTATACATGCAAGCGTTACCCCTAGTGGATAATGCCTGCATGTTTGGTACAGACACTATACCTGAAACAAGGCTAGTGTCTATTTTTCTATACCAATTGCAGTATAACTACAATTAATAAGATTATTATTACTAAAAGAGTACTTTTATTTTCTTCTTCTTTCATATCTTTTGCCCCTTTCATTCCAAAACCCCCAATATTAGAGTAGTAAGAAATTACTCAGTTGAAAGCAGGCACTACCACTAGCAGGTAACGGTTATTTATTCTATAGTTAAACATCTAAATTTGCAAGAAAAAGAGTACGACAAAGTTCGACATTGAAATGTATTGAAAAAATTAATTAAATTTGTTATATTATAAATGTAAGTGTTACCCCTAGTGGATAATGCCTGCATTTGTTTGTCATACACTATACCTGAACAAGGCTAGTGTCTATTTTTCTATACCAATTGCAGTATAACTACAATAAGTAAGATTATTATTACTAAAAGAGTACTTTTATTTTCTTCTTCTTTCATATCTTTTGCCCCTTTCATTCCAAAACCCTCAAGTTGGAGTAGTAAGAAATTACTCAGTTGAAAGCAGGCACTACCACTAGCAGGTAACGGTTAATTATTCTAAAGTTAAATAA
>CALVVJ010000010.1 GCA_944363835.1 uncultured Bacilli bacterium
GTATTATTATCACATTATTATCCACTATTACTTTATTATAACTAAGTATAATCCCCATAATTAACACTAATATCATTATTACTCCCAATATCAGTATAAATAAATATTTATCTTCTCTAATATAGTAATAACTTATAATACTTATTCCTAATACTATACCTAAAAATGCAAATAATAAACCAACATAACTAGATGATTCATGGATAACAAAATTATTACAATTCATATACTTAGTATCATTATCTAAACAATTTTTAGTAATAGAAAATATTAAAGAACTACATATAATTATTAATATTATCTCTATATTCATAACTTATCTCCATTGTTCTAACTTTTATTTTCACCATTTTTCCCTTAAAATCAAGAAAAATAACACATTTCATCATTTTTTTACAGGGAATGTTTAAATATTTCCATTAAAATTTCTCCACTTATTTCTTCCGCTCTAACACTTTCACTTAAATTATGTTTATGTAATATTTCACTTACTAATTCCCAATTATAACCCTTTAAATTATTTTTTAAAGTTTTTCTCTTTTGACTAAAACACACTTTTAAAAATTCTTTAAATTTATTTAAATCTATATCTTCCATATTTTCTTTAGGTATTAGTCTTAAAACTGTACTTTCTACTTTGGGTACTGGTTTAAATGCATACTTAGAAACATCAGTTACTTTACTTATATCAAAATAATAATTAAGTATTACAGTAATATAACCATATTCTTTTGTATGTGGTAGAGCTAAAAACCTACCCGCAACTTCCTTTTGTACCATTATAACTAACTTATCTAAATTTATATCACTATCCATAATATGCTCAATTATCGGAGTAGTTATGTAATATGGCAAATTACCAACAATAAATAACTTATTATATTTAATATTCTTTATATCCTCTTTTATATTACTCTTTAAAAAATCTTGCCATATTACTTTAGTTTTATTGTTTTCTAATTTACTTAATATATTACTTAAATCTCTATCTACTTCATAACACATCAAATTAGCATTATATTTCTTTAATTCTTTAGTTAATGCTCCTTGCCCTGGTCCAATTTCTATAATTAAATCATCATTACACGCTAAAACTTCAGTAACTATCTTACTGATTACATTAGTATCTATTAAAAAATTTTGTCCCAAACTTTTCTTTGCTTTCATAAAAAATCAGGATGGGTTATTCCCATCCGCTCCTTAATACGTCATATGTAATACTACTTCTTCCGATATTATTATAAGCATAATCTAAACTTGGTGAAAGAAAATCTAAAGCATTTCCTCTAACACCGCGGTCTAAAACAATAGCTACAACTTTCTCATCAGAAATACGACTTGAATTAAACGTTACTATTGAGCCACATGGTAAATTCTTGCTTGATGCAACAATATTTACTTCTCCATATTCGGCATCATAATAAGTGTTTTTTCCATCAGTTATATCATAACTAGATAAACATGCTAACTTTCCACTACATAATGGACAATTATACACATAACCTGTTAAATCCCCTGTATATGTATCTATTGCAGTAAATTTTAAATCTTCTTCAATTTCAATAACCTTAAGTGCCATAGTTGATAAATTAACAGTTTTATTAGTATTTTCATTTTCAACTGTAGCATCCATTACATTTGTACTACTTTTAGCAATAACTAATACAAATACAATCAAGGATAATCTGATGAAATAATTTAATATTTTCATAAAATACATCCACCTCGTTGGATAACTAAATTATAGCATTATCAAATATAGATGTCAAAAGTTATATGGGATTTACCTAAAATTGGTTTTTAATTTTTTTTATTCGCAGATTTAATAAATAACATAAATTATATATATCTTTATCACTCATTTTAGAAACATTTTGATACTTTTTTAAAATAGATTCATACTCATCCACAATATTATCTAATCCTTCAAAATTATATTTTCTATTTTTTCTAATAAGATCTAAAAATTTATCAAAATGAACTACTTCATTAAATAATCTTCCATTATCATTTATAACCATTGTATCATCATCAAGCATTTCAAAATTCATTGCTTCACCACTATCAAATATTGGTGCGATACTAATCCATTTTAAAGTATTAACATCTCTAATTATTCCAAAATTATTTAAATGTCTATCTACATTCATAATTAAATAATTAAGTAGAATCATATCTTCCAAGTTATCTCTAGCATCACTTATACCATTATTTTCTAATATTTTTATATATCTTTCATAAATATCTTTATAATTACCTATTAGTTCATCTTTTAATATACTATAGGCAGTAATAAACTCTGTATTTTCATCAATAAAATCTTCACACTTAGATACTAATTTTTCATTAATTACATCAAGTTCATAATCTACATGTTTAATACCCAAATACTTACATATCATACTTGCTAAGTATTCATTTATTGGAGCATTGGGATTATCTTTATACCCACCTTTTATTAAAATTCTTTTATTATTTTCAATTATCCAAGTTTTCTTAAGCCTTCCATCTGTTGTATTATTTGGAGTCATCAAACTTATTTTTTTCTTAATATAAGACTCCATATTATGATTATAAATAACGCATAAAAAACATAACATACCACATAGTTGATATGTTATAAATTAATAAGACTTCATACAATTTTAGTAAGTTATAAAGGCGTGTAGTAATATGAAGTATCTAAAAAAAGCAAGAAAAATCTTAGCTAATAATATCGTATATTACAGACTCAAAAAAGGATTATCTCAAGAAGAACTAGCAGAGCTTCTTGAAACAACCCCAGTATATTTATCATCTTTAGAAAATGCTAAAAGAAATATAAGGTTAGATTATATAGAACATATTGCAAATATTTTAAAAGTAAATATAAAAGATTTATTTATAGAAAGAGAAACTGTAGAAAAGAAAAAAAGACCTAGAAAGAAAAAGATAAAATAATATCTTTTAACGATCTAGGCATTTTTCATCTAACAAAAAGTCATTAATTGACAATACAAGAATGACTTCTTCAGTATATCAAGAGTTAAAATTTTCCTTCTTTAAAATTATTATATCATTGAACTTTTTTTACATATTTGTAAATTTTGTTCAATAAAAAAACTATAGAATAAAATTACTTACTCTATAGTTAATTTATTATACACTTTTTTAACGTTTGCCGTTGTAATCCGCATTACTTCATCGATATTTATCTCATATACTTCACTAATAAACTTGGCAATATCTAAAATATGACTAGGATTATTTTGTTTACCGCGATATGGCACCGGAGTTAAATAAGGTGAATCTGTTTCTAAAACAATATTATCTATTGGTATTTCTTTTAATGTATCTTTTAAATTACAATTCTTAAATGTAACAACCCCATTTATACCAAATAAATAACCCATTTTAATATATATTTTTGCTGTTTCCAAACTACCTGAAAATGAATGTATTACACCTCTAACTTTATATTTTTTTAAAGTATTTATAGTATCTTCTGTTGCTTCTCTTGAATGAATTATCACTGGCATATTATATTTTTCCGCAAGCTTAAGTTGTATTTCTAGTAACTCTATTTGTTCATTCTTATTTTCTTTTGAATAATAATAATCCAATCCAATTTCTCCGATGGCAACTATTTTTTCATTACTTAAGTTATCTTCAATAAATTTGATATCATCTAAAGTATAATTACTAACATATTCTGGATGTATTCCAAGTGCCCCATAAACATTATCATACTTTTCTATTAATTCTAATACCTCGATATTACTTTTAGCACCACAACCATTATTTATATAATACATTACATTATTTTGTTTAGATAACTCAATAATACTTTCAATATCATCATAATATTCTTTATACAAATGACAATGCGTATCAATAAGCATTATTTTACCTCAATTCTATCAAATAAATGAATTGGTTCTTTCAAAGAATAAGTATTGCGAGATCCAAATTCTTTTGTACTATATTCTCTATCATTTGTATTTAATTGATCAAATATTTTTTTGCTTGTATCAGGTAAATATGAACTTAAGAATATAGAACAAATTCTAATAGATTCAAGTAAATTATATAATACTGTTTCTAATCTATCTTTCTTGCTTTCGTCTTTAGCAAGTACCCAAGGAGTTGTATCATCAATATATTTATTACATTTTCTTAAAACATCAATTATTTCTTCGATAGCTTCTCCGACATGTAAATCATCCATTTTTTCAGTAACTTTACTATCTAAGTTATTTACAGCATCAATTAAATTTTTATCTACTTCTTCACTAACTTCCTTATTAGTAATAGTTCCATCAAAGTATTTGTGAGCCATACTAACTGTTCTATTTACTAAATTACCTAATATGTTTACCAAATCAGCATTAATTCTTTCAATTAATAAGTCTCTAGAAAATACACCATCAGATGCATAAGGTATTTCATGTAAAAAATAATATCTAACCGCATCTACTCCAAATTCATTAACTAAATCATCAGCATAAACTACATTACCTTTAGATTTACTCATCTTACCATCAGCCATAATAAGCCAAGGATGTCCAAAAACTTGTTTTGGAAGAGGCAAATCAAGGCTCATCAAGAAACATGGCCAATAAACAGTGTGAAAACGAATTATATCTTTACCAATCAAATGTAAATCTGCTGGCCACCATTTATTAAATTCATCTGTTGGTTTATCTACTTCATAACCAATATTCGTAATATAATTCGTTAGGGCATCTAACCAAACATAAACAATATGTTTTGGGTCAATTGTAACTGGAATTCCCCAATCAAATGAAGAACGAGAAACACATAAATCTTGTAACCCTGGCTTAATAAAATTATTAATCATTTCATTTTTTCTAGCCTCAGGCTTAATAAATTCCGGATGTTCTTCAATATAACGTTCTAATCTGTCTTGATACTTAGACAACTTAAAGAAGTATGCTTCTTCACTTTTTTCTTCCACATCTCTACCACAATCGGGACATTTACCATCAATTAATTGTGATTCTGTCCAAAATGATTCACAAGGAGTACAATAAAGGCCTTTATACTCTCCCTTATAAATATCTCCTTTTTCATACATTTTATTAAATATATCTTGAACTCTTCTTTCGTGTTCTTTATCAGTAGTTCGAACAAATCTATCATAACTAGTATTCATGATATCCCAAATACGTTTGATTTCTGCTGCTTTTTCATCAACAAACTCTTGTGGTGTAACTCCCGCTTCTCTAGCTTTTTGTTCTATCTTTTCACCATGTTCATCCGTACCTGTTTGAAAGTACACATCATACCCTTTTAATCTTTTAAATCTAGCAATTGCATCCGCTAAAACAATCTCATAAGTATTTCCAATATGAGGTTTACCTGAAGTATAAGCAATTGCAGTTGATATATAATATTTTTCCATTATTTTTCCTTCTTTCTTTTATTTGTACTACCAAATCCAAATTCTCTTTTGTTGGTTGTACCATTATCATCATCACAAACTAAATATTTCATAAACATTCCTTGGGCATAACCTTCACCCTTTTGAACCACATAATCCTTATCTCCTTCGTTTTGCAAAGATATAAACATATGTCCTTCATTCTTCGAATTATTATAGTAATCAGCATCAATTACTATAACTTGATTAGTAATCCGGACATTGTATTTATATCCCATGCTACCACGATCAACAATTAACAAAACTTCATCTGGTTCAAATGTAGCTTTATATCCTGTTGGAATTTTCTTTATTTCTCCCGGTTTTATTATAAAACCTTCAATTGCAAAAAAATCATATCCAGCGCTATGGCTGGTCATTCGTTTTGGTAAATCATATTCTTCATACAAAGACTTATCATAATATTTACCAAATTCATCAATACTAACTTTTTGAAAATTTCGCATTAAATCACCCCAAAATAAAAATCATAAACTAAGGACGAGTGCTTGCCCGCGGTACCACCTTAATTCATGATTTACATGCTCTTCATTTGATAACGGTAAATCCCGAGTTTACCTCCAGAAATCATACTCAATATCCTCACTTATTCTTTTCCACCACCCAAGAACTCTCTATCAAAGCTTAGATATTTACCCTTTCCTTCATCACTAAACTAGCCATAGTTTACCATAATTTATTTTTTTTATCAATAGATATTTATTTTTTCTGACAATATTCTAGCTATTAACCTCGCTAAATCACTATAATCATTATCATCATTAGCTACAATAATAACTAATCCTAAAGAATCAATAGATGCAATAATAGGAACCATGGACAATTTTCCACTGACACTAATATTATCTAAATCTAATATTTTATTTTCTTTTTCAATTAATTCTTCTCTATTATCTATTAGATAAATTAAATCATTATTTATTTTTTTATCTACTAAATCTTTATCATTAGTTGCCACTATTACCTTTTCTCTATCTGTAATAATTACATCAACTTTAAAAATAGCTTTTATAATTTCTCCCAATTTTGCTCCCAAATCTTCAAATTTTTCCATTTGAGAATGTTTCTTTAAAATTATACTATCTTCATCAGTAAAAATCTCTAAACTTTCACCATCTCTTATTCCCAAATTTCTTCTTATTTCTTTAGGAATAACTATTCTTCCTAACTCATCTATTTTTCTTGTAATTCCCGTTGCCTTCAAAAATTTCACTCCACTTCTATATTTATTGTGGATAACTTAATAATATTTATACTTTATAAAATCTTTTCTAATAATGTTACTAAGTAAAATATAAAATGCTTATCTAAGTTGTTTATATATAAAGTAATAACAATTCTTCTATTAACATATTTTATATTAAAATATTTTGTTAAAGACATTGCTTCAATTAATAATTTATCCCCTTTTATATTATTAGATATTTCCTCTGGTAAAGTTACTTCCACTAATCTATCAGTTTGTAAAACATTAGTAATGTTATATTTTTCCGCTATTTTTTCAAACCATTCTTCATACATATATACAAGCATTTCATCAGATACTTTACCAAATCTATCCTCTAATTCATCTTTAATTTCTAATAATTTATCATAAGAATCAATTTCATTAATTTTTTGATGAATTTCTATCTTTATATCTTCATCACTAACGTAATCATCACTAATATGCGTAGTTACATTAATTAAACTCGTTGTTTCATCATCATCTTCCAAAACCTCTTCGCCTTGTTGTCGTTTTATTTCATCTTCAATCATTTTCATGTATAAAGAAATTCCTACTGAATCGACAAAGCCAGCTTGGGAAGCACCAAAAATATCACCCGCTCCTCGAATACTTAAATCACGCATAGCAATACGATATCCACTACCAAGTTCAGTAAACTCTTTAATCGTATTAAGTCTCTTTATAGCAATTTCATTGAGCATCTTATTTTTTTCATACATAAGATATGCATAGGCAATCTTATCACTTCTACCAACTCTACCTCTTATTTGGTATAATTGACTCAATCCAAAATTTTCGGCATCGTGAATAATTAACGTATTGACATTAGGTATATCAATACCACTTTCAATGATTGTCGTACAAATCAAAATATCATACTTATAATCGATAAAATCTGCCATAATATCATCTAATTCATTTTTATCCATTTTACCATGAGCAAATGTAATTCTAGCATCTGGAACTAATTCTTTGATATGAGATGCATATCGGCTTATCGATTCAACACGGTTATATAACATAAATACTTGTCCATTTCTAGATAATTCTTTATATATGGCATCTTTTATTAAAAAATCATCTTCAATAACTACATAAGTTTGTACAGGATATCTATTAACTGGTGGCGTATCAATAACAGACAAATCTCTAAGCCCAGATAGTGCCATCTTTAAAGTTCTTGGAATTGGAGTTGCACTAAGAGTTAACACATTGACATCATTCTTAAGTTCTTTTATCTTTTCTTTATGTGTTACCCCAAACCTTTGCTCTTCATCTATTACTAAAAGCCCTAAGTCCTTGGCTTTGACATCATCACTTAAAATTCGATGTGTACCAAATAAAATATCTATTTTTCCATTCTTAAAATCATCAACTATTCGATGAGCATCTTTTGTACTTACATGTCTATTCAAAAGTGCTATTTCTATCGGCCAATCTTTAAATCTTTCTTTAGCTACATTAAATTGCTGTTTTGATAAAATTGTCGTTGGGCACAAATACATTACCTGATGATTATTTAAAACCGTTTTAAATATAGCCCGCATAGCTACTTCTGTTTTACCAAACCCAACATCCCCACATAACAAACGATCCATAGGTATATTACTTTTCAAATCCTTATTTATTTCTAATATACTTTTTTCCTGATCCTTAGTTAAATTATATTTAAAAGAAGCCGCAAATGCATCTTCCTCCGGATAATCTTTGTATGGTATCTTCTTAAGTTCCAACCTTTTCTTATATAAACTTATTAAATTTGCGGAAATATCCTTAATTTTACTTGTTATATATCTCTTAGTTTTTTCCCAATTAGGACTACCTAATTTATTTAATTTAGGAGCACTTCCATCTTTTCCTGTATATTTATAAATTGTACTAATCTTTTCTACAGGCACATATATTTTATCTGTTCCAGCATAGGATATTGTTAAATAATCTTTTTTGCTACCTCGAACATTCAAAGTAGTAAGACCTTGATAAACCCCAATACCATGAGCTATATGCACAACATAATCGCCCTTCTCCAATTGATTGAAATCTTTAACTTTTTTACCAATATGAAAATTATTTTTATATTTATTAGTTTGATGATTTACTTTTTCAATGTCATTTTCACTAATAACAACATATTTATCTAAAATAAAGCCATTATTAATACTTTTAATAATAATTTTTGCCTCCGGAATATATGACTTTATAATATCAGCTTGCCTGTTACTAGATAAATAAAAATAAACTTCTTTCCCTTGAACCTGCCACAATTTATAATCTTTAACCAAGCGTTCGAAATCTTGATTATAATTCTCAATTGTCTTAGCTCCGAGATTATATTTACCACTCGCAAATAAATTAACATATATCCTATCATAATCGGGAATATCTTCGAGTTCATACATTAGTTTTTCACTTATATCATTGCTATCTTTATATTGAACAATATCTTCTGCTAACTTCCTATAAGAGGCTTCAATTTGACTCCTATCAACATAAACAACCACTGGTTTATTAGCATAATCAAATAAAGAATTATGACCACTAGTACTAACTTCATCTATTGCTTTAATTGTAATCTCTGTAACTTTACCAGAAGAAAGTTGGGTATTTTCATCAAAATATTTTATCGCCTCAATCACATTACCATCAAACTCAATTCTTATTGGATGCACTTCATCTATTGGATAAATATCGACGATAAAACCACGAACAGCAATCTCCCCACTCATTGTAACCAAAGACTCCGTATGATATCCTAAATCTATAAGTTTATTTACTAAATCATCTCTTCTTATATTACTTTCCGTACTAATTACTAACGAATTATCAACACTTTTTTCAGTCAAAAACTTTAAATATCCCATCAAATTAGTAACAATAACACTATGGCCACCGCTTTTTAATTTATCTAAAGTTTCCAATCTTTTATACTTAAGTTCTGGTGAAGACGCCACAATCATGGAAGATAAAAAATCATCCATAGGAAATAACAATGTATTTTCTAGATAATTACTTAACATATTATATATCTTATTAGCCTCATACAAAGACGAAGTTAAAACAATTATATTTTGTTCATACTTTTCATATAGTTTAAGCAAATAAAAAACGTTTAACTGTTCGGTTAAACCAGATATCTCTGTTCCAATTTCATATTTAAAATAATTATCTAAAAAATCCATATTACCCTCTTATTTTAGTATTATAAATATTCATAGTTTTATCAGTACCATTTTTTACAAATGAATCAATAATCTCCTTATATGTATCAACATTTTCTTTAAATACTTCCATTTCTTTTTTTGATAGTTTTCCCAAAACAAAATCTATTGTATTATGTCGATATTCACTATTAATACCTATTTTAAGACGTAAAAAAGCTTGACTATTCAAATAACTTATAATCGACTTAATACCATTATGGCCCCCGCTACTGCTATTGATTTTTAACTTATACTTTCCTACATCTTCATCTAAATCATCGTGTATAACTAGCAAATCTTTAATATCAATATCATAATATTTCATAAAAGCCGCTACAGCCATCCCAGAATTATTAACATAAGTTAATGGTTTTAAAAAGTAAACAGTTTCTCCCGCTATTGTTTTTTTGGTAAATAAAGCATTAAATTTTTCTTGATAAGTAACACTTCCAAGATAAGCATCTAAAACCATAAAACCAACATTATGTCTTGTATTTTCATACTCTTTCCCAGGATTTCCAATACCTACAATTAATTTCATAATATCACTCACTATCAAATATATGTTGATAAGTTATACACTTACTAACATCATAAATTTTTCTAAATTTTATTCCGCTCTTACTATTCTTTACACATTTAACTAAAACTAACGTTGGAATCATACTACCATTAGTAATAATTAAAATTAATTCCTTGACATTTATTCTATATTTATTTGCTAGAATAATAATATCATCTAACCTTTCAGGACGGTGAACCATATATAAAATACCATTATTTTTTAAATATTTAAAGCCTAAACTAAAAATATTATCTAAATTTATCGTTATTTCATGTCTAGCCAATGATTTATAGTCATTCTTATTAACCAAACTACTATTTTCTTTAAAATATGGTGGATTACAAGTTATTACATCAAAACTATTTTTTTCTTCATATTTTCCAATATTATTTATATCATCATTAATTATTTTTATTTGATTCCCTAGCTTATTTTCTTCCACTGATTTTTTAGCTAAATTAGCAATATCCTTTTGAATTTCGAAACCTACAATTTTGCTATTTGTCTTTGTTGAAATAATCAAAGGTATTGGTGCATTACCCGTACACATATCTAAAATACTTAAATTATTCCTTACTTTAACATATTCCGCCAATAAAATGGAATCTAAAGAAAATTTAAAGCCACCATCAATTTGCCAAATATAACGATTCTTATAATCAAACAAATCATTTTTTACTATCTTCATCAATATAATAATCCTCTTTATTACCATCAATCATAACTTGACATTTACGATTCAATACATCAACACTAACTACTTCGCCTTCTCCAATTTTAGTTTTTATGACATCACCAATTTTAGGAAGGCCTCGGGAAGCATCTAAATAATTAGCATCTTCATAAGCTAAACAACATAAAAGTCTGCCACAGACACCATTAATCTTACTAGGATTCAAAGCCAAATTCTGATCCTTAGCCATATTTATTGAAATAGTTTCCATAGTTTGCAAAAATCTTACACAACAAAGTTGTTCACCACAAATTCCAACTCCTCCAACTTCCTTAGCTTTATCTCGAGCTCCAATTTGGCGAAGTTCAATTCTTGTATGATAGATACTAGCAAGTTTTTTCGCCAATTCTCGAAAATCAACACGATCATCTGCTGTAAAATTAAATAATAATTGTGTTCTTTCTAAAGTAAATTGTGCATTTATAATTTTCATACTTAAACCTAAATCATTAGCAAATTTTATAGCCTTTTTTAAAGCAATATCAGCGTCTTTCAAATTTTTCAAATATTTTTGTGTATCTTCATCAGTAGCAAATCTAACAATTTCTTTTAAACTATCTTCAGCTATTTTATCATTATAAATTTGACAAACCTTAGCATATTGCAATCCTTTTTCAGTATCAACTACAACATAATCGTCTTTTTCATAACTATCATTTCCTTTAAAAAAATAGGTTTTACTTCCATCTTTGAAAACAACACCATATACTTTATTCATTCAAATCACCCAAATCTATAACAAACTTATCTAATAACAACTCCAAATTAACATTACTTGTTATATCATCTAAAAAAATAGTTATTAAATTAATTCTTTTTAACAATTCTTTACTATCCAAATTATTTAAAAAGTAAAATTTATCAAAATTTCTACATTTATTTGGTAAATTTAAAGAATTCTTAAAAAATTCTTCGTAAATTATCAAAATAATTTTAAATAATTTTTTAACATCTTCTCTAGCATTTATTTGCCCCAATAAGATGCTTCTATTATACATTATTGTATCTTTTTTTTCTACTTCTAATTTCTCTAAATAAACTGCCGCTAAATTTAAAAGTTCCTGATTTATTTCATCATTTACGGATTCCACATTAAGTTCATGAGTTTCATACATTGCCTTAATTATTTCACATCTACTTCTAATAGTAGGAATAACGTTATTAAGATTACTTGTTATAAAAAAACCAATTATATGATCTTCTGGTTCTTCTAAAAACTTAAGCATAGTATTAGCAGAAGACTGGGTCATTGCTTCCGCATTTTTAATAATATAAATATTTTCTTTAGTAAATACTGGCACTGTACTAAAACTCTTCTTTAATTCCAAAATTTGTTCCTTTTTTATAGTACTACCATCAGGTTCAATAATAATCAAAGAAGGTAAATAATTTTGATCTACTAAATTACAAATATTACATTTTGTACAATTATCTTCATATTTATTAACACAAAATATCTGTTTAATAACTTTTTTCAAATCATTTAAACATAATAAAACATTATTAGTTTCCACTAAATAAACATGAGAAATCGTATTCTCATGATAAAGATTAACTAATTTATCTAAAACATTTAATGCCATTAATCCTCCCTATAATAGTACAAAATATATTGCAATTAGAGCTAAAAGTCCACACATTCCCAAAGACGCTACTACACTTACAGTAATTACATTTATCGGTATAAATATTTTTAAACCAGTTGCCACTAAATTAAAAGCATACACCAAACAAATAGCAAAAATTATCTTTTTTATTACTGTAATTATAATTTCTTTCATAAGTGTTTCCTCACAACAATATATGAAAAAAAATTAAAATTATTCAGAAATCTTCTTACGGTCTTCTAACGCTTTATCTAAAGTAATAATATCTAAATAATCTATCTCTGCTCCCATCGGTATACCATATGAAAGTCTAGAAATCATTACATTCTTCTTTTCAAATATTTTTTTAATATATAGTGTTGTAGTTTCACCTTCAACAGTCGATTTTAACGCCAAAATTAACTCCGGATTTTTTAACTTCTCTACCCTTTTTACCAAAGATGCTAAATTAATATTATCTGGGCCAATATTATCTGCTGGAGAAATTAAACCATTTAATACATGATAAACTCCATGATAATTTCCAACTTTTTCAAAAGAAAATACACTTTTATAATCTTCAATTACACAAATAATATTATGATTTCGACTTTCATCAGAACATATTGGACATATTTCTTCCTCCGACAGGTGACCACATATACTACATTTTCTTATCTTATTTTTAACATCTTTTAACGCTGTAGCAAACCCCTCAATATCCTCATCTTTAAAATTTAATGTCGATAAAGCTAATCTTTCTGCATTTTTCTCACCAATTCCAGGTAATTTTTTATAATAATTGATTAACTTCTCTAATGATGCCGGATAAATCATACTACATCAAACCGCTCATTGAAGCATATTGACCTAATTTGCTTTCAGTTTCTCTATCTATTTTTCCAAAAGCATCTTTTATAGCTATCATAATCATATCTTCTAACATTTCTTTATCATCTTCATCAATTAAGCCATCTTTTGTAATTTTAAAAGATAATATCTCTCTTTTTCCATTGAAAGTAATATTTACCCATTCTGATTTACCTTCAAAAGTTTCATTGTCAATTTCTTCCTTCTTTTTTGTAATTTCTCTTTGCATTCTTTGTGCTTGTTGCATTAATTGTTGCATATTCATAATAATTTTCTCCTTTTCCTATTCTATTTCTATTTTATCTATATCAAATAAATCAGTAGCTATAGTAGTTAAATCATCTGCAGTAGTATTTTCTGACGATTTTTCCTCCATATCCTCTGAAATATACTCATATTTATAATGTTTTTGTAGATTTTCAATATATTTTTTCTTTTCCTGATTCCACTTTGTTTCTCCAATAAATACTAAAATATAGTCAGTTCCATTAAATTTAGCAAATAAACTCTTTATCTCATCTATTTTTTCGTTTATCTCTAACTCTTGATGATTTATTGTAGTTACCAAAATAGCATATTTATCCGACGCTGTAACTACCATAGTATCATTAACTAAACCTCTAATTAAAGCTGAATCAACATTATCAATAAATTTTTTCCATGTTTCCTGTAAACTCTTTAAATAATTTTTAGAAGCATTAACAAAACAATTATTAATCCGTATATCTATCAGTTTATCATTTATAGTTATTCTCATAGGTTGTCGTATTTCTATTTTATTTTCTGTAGTTTTAGAAAATTCTTCTTTCTTAATAGGTTCTTCCTTCTTACTATCAATCACTCGTTTTTCTTCAATTATTTCGTTTCGCTCGTTTTTATTTAATTCATTTCTTTCATTATCAATTGTTATATCCATATATCCTAAAAGAGTTATCTTAATTAATAAATATGGATCAACGTTAATATTAATTTTATTTATCAAACTATTTAAATCTAAAATAATATTTTTACATTTATCATAATCTATATCAATTTTTGAATTATTTTTAACAACATCTACCGCTATTTCACTTAAAGCATAAATAATTTTTTTAATAATAACTTTATAATTGAGACTATTTTTCTGAAAATTTTGCATAATATTTTCAAAACTTTCGATATTGTTATTTGCTATAGCCTTAATTAAATCCATTATCTTTTGATTAGAAATACTACCTATTTCTCTTACTACTAAATCTGTTGTAATTTTCTCTTCATTTTTTGACAATTGATCCAAAATACTTAACGCATCCCTCAGACCACCATCTGCTAAGTTGGCAACTTCTTGTAACCCATCTTCATCATACTCTATTTTTTCATTATCACAAACATATTTTAATTGTTTTAATAAATCATTATTAGATATTCTCTTAAAATCAAATCGTTGACATCGTGAAAGAATGGTAATGGGAACACTTTCAATATTTGTTGTTGCTAAAATAAAAACAACATGTTCTGGTGGCTCTTCAAGAGTTAACAATAAAGCGTTAAAAGCACTTTGACTAAGCATATGAACTTCATCAATAATATAAACCTTATATTTTAATGATGTTGGCATAATTTTTATATTATTGATAAGTTCTCTAATTTCATCAACACCATTATTAGAAGCAGCATCGATTTCTATTATATCTGGATTACCACTAAAAGATAAACAATTTGGACATTTGCCACAAGCAACTCCATTCTGATTATCTAAACAGTTAATTGACTTAGCAAGTATTCTAGCTGTTGAAGTTTTTCCAGTTCCTCGCGGACCAGAAAATAAATAAGCATGAGCAATTTTATTTTCTTTTATTGAATTTTTTAATATTTCAACAACATGATTTTGTCCAACTAAACCCTCAAAACTATCCGGACGATACTTTCTATATAATACTTTATAATTCATTGATAACCCTCCGATAAAATTATAACATAATTATTGTTTTTTTTCTCGCAATTTCTTAAAAAAATCTTTCAATATTTTCATATATTCTTCTTTAGCTGAAGAATCATCAAAATTATGAATTGCTGTCCTACTATATTCAAATTTATTTTCTGGCTTATCAAGTAGATAATAAACAAAATCTATTCGCGATTCTTGAATAACACTTAAACACATAGAACAAGGCTTTAAAGTAACATACATAACAGTACCTTGTAAATTCCAATTATTTAATTTCGAACTAGCATCTTTAATAGCATTTATCTCAGCATGCCCCATAATATCCTGATCTTTTTCCCGCGTATTAAAGCCCTCACCAATAATTTTGCCATCTTTTACTATTATCGCACCAATTGGAACATCACCGCTCTTTAAAGATAATTTTGATAATTCGATGATTTTTGATAAATAATTTTTCATTATATCACCACCCAAGAACAAAAAAATACAATTTTCTATAAAACAAAAAGTGCACACAACTAGAGGCTGATGTGGCTGCTATCTTCCGATTCTGACCAGGTTACAGCATAATTGTTGCACAAATTAATAATAACAAAAATATAACAGGTTGTCAAATATCTAAATAGATAAAAATAGTTAACTGAAAGTAAAAAAACTATATTTTTATGAATTAAAAATAATTAATATTCAAAAATTTCCCTATATTAAAGTGAATATCTAGTAATTTTTTAACAAAAAAATATAAAAATTATTCAAAACTTTCAAAAAAGTTAATAACTTTTAATTATTTCCCGGGAAATAATCAACAATAAAAAAACACATAATATTATTATCTTTAATAATTTATTTTACAAAATTATGACTTATAAAAGCATCGAAAATAAGGCCTAAAAAAGCAATATTTTGATAAAAATAGTTTTTACTAATATTTTTTTCTCTTATAAAATGATGTCTTTTTCATAATTTTACCACAATATTTCCTGGGAAATATTAATTTTTTAAAGCAAAAATAATGTTGATAACTATATACATTAAAAATTATAATTTAAAAATACCACCTTTTTTTGGCGTACTTCTGGGAAATTTTTAATACAAAAATTTTTATATTATTTAATTTAACACAAAAATATCAAAGCAAATGCAGCAAAAACATACATTTGTTCGCTATTAGCTCTATATTATACATTTCAATGTTTCACGTGAAACATATAGCTTACAACATCAATTATAATTATAAACAAATATATTTTAAAAAAACAATCAACTAAACAACGATATTAAAACATCAACAAAATATTAACAATGTTTCACGTGAAACATTAAAGTACTATTAATAATAAAGTCCGTCATAAATATACTAACTCTGAAAAATTAAAACAAACAAATTACTAACACTATATGTTTCACGTGAAACATACAAATCATCCTTAGTAACATTTTGTCCACAGAAAAAAATAAAATTATTTAAGAATTAATCAAAAGGAATAACAAATTATCCACAATGTTTCACGTGAAACATAATTAGCAAAAAAGTCCAAATTATAATACAAAGCAATCAAAATAAATAAAAAACTAATTTAAAATATGCATTTTAAAGAAAATTTTCCTAGTTTTAACCACAACTTATCAACAGTGAATGTTTCACGTGAAACATTCACTAAAATATTTCACTAAATAAATCTTAAAATAAATAAAATTATAAATTTAATATGTTTTTAATCATTTATAAGTTATCAACACACAATGTTTCACGTGAAACATTGTGTAAGAATATAATTAAATAATAAACTATTTAGATAATCACATAAATAGCAAAAAAGAAGAATGTTTCACGTGAAACATTCTTTTTACTAGTTTGTATTATCAGTTGATTCTATATCATTTTCGCTATTATCATTAGGTAAATCATCAGCTTCTTTATCGACCAAACTAATAGCTGATACTTTTTGATTATCTCGTAAATGAATTAGTCTTAACCCTTGAGTAACTCTACCTAATACAGATATTTGATCTATTGGCATTCGCATTGTCATACCAGAATCAGTCATTATAACTAATTCTTTGTCTGATTCAATAATTTTAACGGCTACAAGACTTCCATTCTTTTCTGTAATATTTAAAGCCTTTACTCCTTTACTTCCTCGTTTAGTTTCTCTAAACTCACGAACATATGTTTGCTTGCCATAACCGTACTCTGTTACCAATAATATAAGATCTTCTTCCTTAACGATTTCACAACAAATACACTTACTATTATCTAAATTTATTCCTCGTACACCACTAGCAGTTCTTCCCATAATACGTATTTCGTTTTCATTAAATTTGACCATTCTACCAGCGTTACTTCCAAGTAAAACTAGATTTTCACCATTAGTCATCTTAACATCTATTAATTCATCATCATCACGCAAAGTAATACAAATCTTTCCACTATTTCGAATATTTGCAAATTCTGTAATTAATGTTCTCTTAACAATACCCTGTCTAGTAGCAAATAATAAATACTTTCCTACATTATCAGAATTAATGTTGATAACTGCATTTATTTTTTCTTCTTTTTCAATTTGTAATAAATTAACTATCGGTAATCCCTTAGATTGACGACTGTATTCAGGTATTTCATAACCCTTAAGCCGATAAACCTTACCTTTATTTGTAAAGAATAATATATAATCATGTGTCGATAAGTTAATCATGTGTTCAACAAAATCCTCATCGTTTGTAGCCATTCCTTTAATACCTACACCACCACGATTTTGAGATTTAAATGTATCTGAAGTAGTTCTCTTAATATAACCATTGTGAGTTAATACTACCAAAACATTTTCTTCAGGAATCAATGATTCATCTTCAATGAAATCAACTGCTGTCATATCGATTTTAGTACGACGTTCATCACCATATTTAGCTTTGATTTCTAACATTTCTTCTTTTATTATTGCTAATACCTTATTATCATCTGCTAAAATGCCTCGTAAGCGATCAATTTCGATGTGTAAGGCATTTAACTCTTCTTCAATCTTTTCGCGTTCTAGACCTGTTAAACGACGTAATTTTAACTCTAAGATATTATCTGTTTGAATTTCCGAAAAACCAAACTTAGACATCAATTTTTCTTTAGCTTCACTATCAGCCTTAGATTCTTTGATTATTTTAATAACCTCATCGATATTATCTAAAGCAATTTTATATCCCTCTAAAATATGAACTCTTTTTTCAGCTTTATCTAACTCGAATCGCGTTCTTCTAACTATAACTTCTCTTTGAAAATCTATATATTTAGATATAATATCTTTCAAACCTAACGTTTTTGGCGTACCACTATCAAGCATAAGCAGATTTATACCAAAAGTTGTTTGTAATTGAGTATGTTTATACAAATTATTTAAAACAACACTAGCATTAGCATCCTTTTTTAGCGTAATAACTATTTTAATACCATTTTCCAAATTAGTTTCTTCATGATAATCAGATATTCCATCTAAAATCTTATCTCTAACTAATTCCCCAATTTTTTTCTTTAATTCCAAAGTATTAATTCCATAAGGTATTTCTGTTATTACAATTCGATGTTTATTACCTTCTTCTTCAATTTCCGCTTTACACCTAATAGTAATTGTTCCCTTACCTGTTTCATAAGCCTTTCTAATACCAGAATTACCAAGAATTATGGCTCCAGTTGGAAAATCTGGACCTTTTATATATTGCATTAATCCATCAGTATCTATCTCTGGATTATCAATATAGGCGACACATCCATCTATTACTTCTCCCAAATTATGTGGCGGAATATTTGTTGCCATACCTACAGCAATACCCATAGTTCCATTTACTAAAATATTAGGAAATCTACTAGGTAATACTTCTGGTTCTTCGAGAGATTCATCAAAATTAGGTAAGAAATTTACTGTATTTTTATTAATATCACGAAGTAATTCCAAAGAAATCTTAGAAAGTCTCGATTCTGTATAACGATATGCCGCAGCACCATCACCATCCATATTACCAAAGTTACCATGACCATCAATTAACACATAACGATAACTAAAATCTTGAGCCATTCTTACTAAAGCATCATAAATAGATGAATCTCCATGAGGGTGATATTTTCCCATTACATCCCCAACAACTCTCGCACACTTTTTATATTGGGCTGTTGGTAAATAGCCAGATTCAAACATTGAATAAAGAATTCTTCGATGTACTGGCTTAAGACCATCGCGTAAATCTGGGATTGCTCTGGCAACTATTACACTCATAGAGTAATCAAGAAACGACTTTTCTATTTCATCAACTATATTATTTTGTATAATTTTATCCATTTTAACCTCCCTATAAATCGAGTGTCGCCAAACCAGCTTTTTGTTCGATAAATTCTCTTCTTGGCTCTACTTCTTCTCCCATTAATTTTTCAAATGCTGCATCAGCAGCTTGAATATCATCAACTGTAATCTGACGTAATGTTCTAGTTTCTTTAGCCATAGTGGTATCCCTTAATTCATCCGGATCCATTTCTCCAAGTCCTTTGTTACGAGCAATTTCTGGTTTCACATTCGCTGGCAAACTTGCTAAATATTCATTCTTTTCATCGTCATCAATAACATATTTTATTGTTTTTCCATGCGTAATTTTATAAAGCGGTGGAATAGCAGCATAAACATGCCCTGCTTCAACTATTGGCCTAAAGAATCGATAGAAAAGAGTAAGCAATAATACTCTAATATGAGCTCCATCGACATCGGCATCGGTCATGATTATAATTTTATCATAACGCAATTTAGATAAATCAAATTCATCACCAATTCCTGTACCAAAAGCTGTAATAATAGTTTTTATTTCTTCATTACTTAAAGCCCTATCAAGTCTTGCTTTTTCAACATTTAAAATCTTACCACGCAAAGGTAGTATTGCTTGGGTCATATAATCTCGACCACTTTTTGCTGAACCACCAGCTGAATCCCCTTCGACTAAGAAAATTTCCGATTCACTTGGATCTTTACTCTTACAATCAGTTAACTTTCCATAAAAAGCCGTAATTTCTAGATCGCCTTTCCGTCTTACTAATTCTCTAGCCTTCTTTGCGGCAATTCTAGCTCTAGATGCCGACATAGCCTTTTCTATAATTAAACGTGCAACTTGAGGATTTTCCATCAAATAACGTTCAAAACCAGCACCAAAGACATCACTAGCAATCTTTTTAACTTCACTATTACCCAACTTTGTCTTTGTTTGTCCTTCAAATTGAGGGTCTGGATGCTTACAAGAAATTATCATTGTAAGCCCTTCACGAACATCTTCACCAGAAAGTGATTCATCTTTATCTTTAAATAATTTTTGATTCTTTCCATAATTGTTGATAACTCTCGTTAAAGCAAGTTTTACACCATCTTCATGGGTTCCGCCTTCATACGTGTTAATATTATTTGTAAAAGAATAAATATTAGAGTTATATCCATCATTATATTGAAAAGCTACTTCGAAGAAAATATTATCCTCTTCTCCACTCAAATAAATAACATCGTCATGTAAAACTGTTTTATTTTTATTAAGCATTTGCACATACTCAATAATACCACCATTATATAAGAAAGTATCATGTTTATCATCTTCTCTTAAATCATATAAATTAATTCTAAGTCCTTTATTTAAGAAAGCAATCTCTTGTAATCTTTTATAAAGTGTATCATAATCAAAATGAGTTGTTTCCCTAAATATTTCTTCATCTGGTTCAAATCTGATTGTACTTCCTGTTCTATTTGAATCACATGTTTCAATTATTTTAAGAGGTTCTACCGGATGTCCACCATTTTCAAACCTTTGATAATATACATTTCCATCCCGATAAATCCTAACTTCCAACCATTTTGATAAAGCATTAACAACAGATGCTCCAACACCATGAAGACCTCCGCTTACTTTATAACCTTCTCCACCAAATTTACCACCAGCATGAAGTACAGTAAATATTGTTTCTACTGTTGATAAACCAGTTTTTTCGTTTATACCAGTTGGAATTCCTCGACCATCATCACGAACTTCGATAACATCACCTTTATCGATAATTACTTCAATATCATCACAAAAACCAGCTAATGCTTCATCAACCGCATTATCGACAATTTCCCAAACCAAATGATGTAAACCGCGTTCACCAGTCGATCCAATATACATACCAGGTCTTTTGCGAACTGCTTCTAAACCTTCTAAAACCTGAATATCTGAATCAGTATAATGTGTTTCTTTATTCATGTTTATCCTCCTTAATGTTTCCACTATCTACCTTAAATATTTTTGCTTTTTTAATAACTTTTTTATCAACTTTATTAATTTCTGTCGTCGTAATAAATGTTTGTACCTCTTCATTTAACATTTTTAAAATATTAGTTATCTTTTCTTTATCAAGTTCACTAAATAAATCATCTAAAATAAGTATTGGATAATAATTTTTTATTTCTTTTATTACCATTAATTCAGCAATTTTAAAGGAAATTATGGCATTTTTTCTCTGCCCTTCACTTCCCCATTCTTTTAAATTATTATTATCTAAGACAAACTCGATATCATCATGATGAATCCCCAATAAAGTTTTACCAACTTCCATCTCTTTACGATAATTTTTTTGATAATTTTTTAATAATTCACTAGCATTCTTATTCTTATAACTAGATACATATTTTATCTTCAACTCTCCACTTTTAAAAATACTTGCGTATATATCCGTAATATATTTATTTATATATTCAATAAATTCTTTCCGATACTTAGCAATCATTACCCCATATTCTACTAATTTCTTAGTAACAATATCTAAATAACTAGTATCATTATTACCATTTATATACATACTTCTAAGATAAAAATTTCGTTGTTTTAGTACCCTATTATAATTTGCTAAAATTACTAAATATTCTTTATAAAGTTGACTTATTTCAATATTAAGTAACTTTCTTCTCTCTGCTGGAGCTTCATCAATTAATCTTGTATCAACTGGATTAAACAAAATAACATTAATTCTAGACACATAATCACTTATTTTATCTTGTTTATTATCATCAATTTCTACAGTCTTACCATCATTACTTATTACAACAGTATAACTTGATAAATCTCCGTTTCTCCTGATTTCACCTCTCACTTTAGTTTTAATACTTCCCTTACGAATAAGAGATTTATCATTACTTATTCTAAATGACTTTGTTAAAGATAATAAATAAATTGCTTCAATTAAATTAGTTTTACCTGATCCATTTTTACCATAAAAAATATTCAAAAAATTATCAAACTCGATATTCAACTTTTCATAGTTTCTAAAATTAACCAAGTTTATTGATTCAATTTTCACGATTTACCCCCTTTAACAGTTAGTATTTAAAATTTAAGGTATTGTGGTATACCTATACACATATTAATTATACCACAAAAAAAAGCCGTTTAAAAGCAAAAAACGACTTTAGTCTTAAATTTATTCCCTATTCATATATATTAGCAACATTCTACAACATTTAAGAATTTGATTATTAAATACTGTATAAGAAATCATAAATTTTTTTACGATTCCATTATTAAAAGTAATACTTACAAACTCACCATCTTTTTCATAATTCTTAATCATTCCAAAATTAAACCAAATTACTTCGTCATTTTTCTTGCCATTCAAAGGAAATAACAAAATATTGTTCTTTTCACTAACCATTATAGGTATTTTATAACGACTTTTAATTAAATTTCTTGCCCCTATTATCCTCCCTTGAAAAGAACTACCATAATATTTGCAGCTATTTTCTAAAATATACTTTAAATTATTTCCAGGAAACACTAATTCTGTTGATAACTCGTTTATAACTGTTTTATAGTTATCATACATTAAATAATAAGTATTCTTATTAATAAGATAATTCATAACCCACCTCGAGTTGCTATATTAACACAAAAATATTAAAAAAATTGTCGAAAAAAAAGAACAACTGGCAAATTGTTCAATTTTAATACGTTTTTATAGGTAAAATAAGTTCTATTAATGACTCATCAGTAACTGGTTTAATAAGTATTGGCTTATCATCAGTATTTAAAAGTAAAAATATATTTTCTTCTTTTACTACCTTTAGGGCATCCATCATATATTTAGAACTAAATGATATTTCAATTTTTTCTTTATTATTACAATCAATATGCAATTTTTCTTCAGCATTTCCTAGTTCATTACTTGTTGAAGTAATAACCATTTCTTTATCTTCAATATGCATCTTAATAATATTTTTTTCCTTATTTTGGGCAAGTAAAGCTGCTCTATCTACAGCATCATAAAATTCCTTCAAATTCAAGTTAATCATATAAGCAAAATCATTTGGAATAAAATGCGAAGTTTCTGGATAAGTTCCACTAAGTAAATTACTTTGAACATAAATATTTTTATAAATAAATAATATTTTGTTAGTAAATACATGAATTTCCACATTTTCATCTTCACTGATTATTTTTTCTAATTCTGTAATGCTCCTACCAGGAATAACAATATTAATCATTTTATTAACAGGATTAGTTAATTTTATATTTTTCTTAGATAATCTGTAGGAATCTGTTGCAATACATTCTAATATATCCCCATTAATTTTTAAATTAATACCCGTCAAGAGTGGTCTTACTTCTTGCGTTGATAAAGCATAAGAAGTTTGAGCAATTATTTCTCTTAATTTATCAGCTCCAATATCGATGGCATCATCACTTTTTTCAATATTAATATTTGGATAATCATTTGGATTATAACAATTTAATCTATATTGATTACTTGGAGTTGAAATCTTAATCTTTAGATTATCTTCAATTTCAAAGTCAATAACATCTGCAGGCATTTTTCTAATCATATCTACAAAATATTTACTTTGAATAATAATTCTTCCTTTTCCTTCCAAATGTTTAATATTTGCTTCAGGTATTATTACTTTAATAGTTAATTCTGAGTCACTAGCTAAAAGTTCTATCCCTTCATCACTAATATCAAATACTATTCCATTTAATACTGGTATTGTTGTTCTTTGTGATAAAGCTTTGGTTACATTATTTAAAGCCTCTAAAATAACATTTTTTTCAATCGTCCATTTCATTATTATCCATCCTTCTTTCTTTATATTTTATTTTAATTATTTTATTAATAACGTTAATACTGTTGATAACTATATTATATCATAAAAGTTACCTTATTTAATGGCAAATTTTCTTCACGAATTATCAACATTATTGTAACTTAGTTTTAATTTCTTTCAACATATTTTGCAAGTTCTCATTTGTTTCCAACTCTTCTTTAATTTTATCTATAGCAGTAGATACGGTTGAATGATCTCTTCCCCCAAATTCCAGGCCAATTTTGGCCAGATTTTCATCAGTTTCTTCTCTACATAAATACATTGCAATATGTCTTGGTCTTACTACACTATTGGTCCTTCGCTTACTTTTTAAATCATCCACAGAGATTTTAAAGTATTCTGCAACAGCATTTTGAATAGATGCTATTGAATTGTTGATAAATATGTTGGTAGTCACATAATCTTTTAATGCTTCATTAGCAAAGTCCAGTGTTATTTTATCTGGTACCATCATTGCTGAATATGCGAGTAATCTGTTGATTGTTCCTTCGATATGTCTTACATCATTTACACATGAATTAGCAATATACTCGATAGCATCATCAGTTAGTTTTGTTTCTATACTTGTATTTTTTACTTTTGCCTTAATTATTTCACATCTAAGGTTGAAATCTGGTGGATAAATATCCACCGGTAGTCCCCACATAAACCTACTTCTAAGCCGCTCTTCTATCTTTTTTAAATCATCTGGACTCTTATCACTACTAATAATTATCTGTTTATTAGCTTGATGTAGAGCATTAAATGTATGGAAAAATTCTTGTTGTGTCCGCTCTGCCCCAACTAAAAACTGGATATCATCGATTATTAATACATCGACATTACGGTATTTATT
>CALVVJ010000011.1 GCA_944363835.1 uncultured Bacilli bacterium
GTAATAAAGCCATGCTTTTCAAGTAATTCATCAAAAACAACACCACATCTAGGACAGGATTCTGGCTTGTATGAAAGATATCCTTCGAAAATCTTATGAATAATACCTTTGATTTTCTCTTCTTTGTAAAAATTTTCTTTAAAAAAGATATTATTGTCTTTTAATCCTAAGATATTTGTTATATAATTTAAATGGAACATGTTATCACTTCTTTCTTATATTTTGGATAATTATATTGTAACAGGAAATGGTAAACATGTTCCTTTTATTTTGTAAAAAAACAAAAGTGTATGTAAACCACTTACACACACTAAATATTTTACAACCATTTAAAACGGCGAGGGTCGCTTTTATTTATTCAACTCTTTAGCTAATAAACCACTTTTTAATAAGTGATTATAAGCATTTTCATTTATAATTAAATCAAATTCACCAATATATTCATACACATCCGGATTAAATCCCAATTTAAATCTATTTAATCCATGATACGGACTTTCTTTATCAAAATCTGCTGTAATTCCATTTAAATCCGCATATTTATATTCATTTTTATAATGAGCCAGTATGGCAAAATATAAAAAATAATTAGCGGCATATCTCTTTAATTCTCTATCAAAACCACTTATTTGGATTGTTATTCTATTATCGTATTTGATTACCATAGCCCCAGCAACATAAGTAGTGATATTAGAATTTAAGAACCTTGATGCTTCAGCAATATCATTTTTATATGCTAGTAATGATTTATCTGAACTCATTTTGGCATTAATAATATTAGCATTCACTCTATGTAGCATTTTATCATTTAAGTGACTATTTCGATTAAGTTCATAATTATAATAATTTTGAGAGTTTATTAAGTAATCTTTATAATTAACTTTAACTAAAAAATAATCCACGTCATCAGTTTTATTAAATACATTATATAAATCATTGTAGAAATAAGAATCTCTATTTAAATTATCTTGTAAAAATCCTGCTAGTATACCAATCTTACTTTGATCAGCTTTCTCTAATACTAAGCCTTTGCGAATTCCCTTTTTAATCTTATTTCTTGTATTTTTATTAAATTTGTTTATATCCATTTCATCTAAATTGACAATAGCATTTATTCTTGGAAGTAATGCTTCAAAGTACATATTAATTTTTAATTTTTTATATCCACATCTATTTAGATTGTTTATAATATTATAGTTGGCATTATATTCAAAATTTAATGTTTTTTTATTTAACTTTCCAATAGCTATCTCTGGATTAATTTTTATAAAAGCAAAATTTCTTTTTTTATAGTAATCCTTTATTAAATTAGAAAAAGTTTCTAATAAATATAAATTAGAATAGTCAATTAAAAATCCTCGTGGAGAGTAACCATAATAAGTATTACCTAGTTTTTTGTAAAGTATCAAAGCTGCTCCAATAACATCCATATTATCAACTAAGCCGATATATTCATACTCATATCCCTCTTCTGCTTTAAGCATAGCATAATTTATCGATTGATAAAAATTACCTATAATATTGTTTTGAGCAAAAGTATTAAACTCTGCTAAAGATAACTCTTTAATAAACATGATTACACCTCCTTAAATCAAGATATCATTATATCATATTTACGTAAAATTTACTACCAAATCGTTGACAACTTAGCGATATTAAGTATAATAATATTAGGTGATGTTATGGCAAAAACTCCATTTAAAAATAGTATTGAAAACATCTATAATAAGATGATAATTTATTCTTTAATAACTTCAATACTATCCATTATTGTTGGTTTAGTACTAGTATTTCTACCAACTGTATCTAACAAAGTAGTAGGTATCATCGTAGGAATAATATTTTTAATCTTTGGTATCAATGCCGTTTATAAGTATTTTCATCGAGATGGTGCAAAAATTTATTCTTTAAACATTGTTTTTGGTGTACTATATTCGATTCTGGGAGTTGTAATAATTTTATATCCTTATAGTGTTATGGAATTTGTAACTGTATGTTTAGGTTTATTTGTTATCATCAATGGCGCTACTAAAATTAACTATGGAATATGGTTAAAACGTGGTAATGAAGATTCATGGTTAGTAACTTTAGTTACAGGAATATTTTTAGTGGTATTAGGTATTATGTTAGTATTTAATCCATTCTCAGCAATGACTCTTACTCAACTATCTGGAGCATTCTTAATGATAGTTGGAGTTCTAAATGTATCTGATACTATTCTATTTAAAAAGCGTAGTAAAGAAATAATGGAAATATTTTGGTAATTTATCAATAAATAGTTTGAAGAAATTCAGATATGCACCAGTTTTAGCATATCTGAATTTCTTTTGGTTAAAAAATGGTAAACCACTTAATTAATATAGTTTTTTTCTTGATAAATTTTTGGCATTTCGTTATACTAAATATATAAGAAGGTGAATAATGATGTTAATAAAAGAAGTACATGCTAGAGAAATTTTAGACAGTAGAGGAAATCCTACTGTTGAAGTTGACATGACTTTAGATAATAATATTACTAGAACTGCTAGTGTTCCAAGCGGAGCATCAACAGGTAGCAGAGAGGCTCTAGAATTAAGAGATAACGATGAAAAAAGATATAATGGCAAAGGAGTACTCAATGCTGTTCGTAATGTAAATGAAATAATAAGACCGGCCTTACTAGGTAAACATGCTGATCAAGCAAGTGTTGATAAGTTGTTAATAGAACTCGATGGCACCGAAAATAAAAGTAAACTTGGAGCCAATGCTATGCTTGGAGTATCTCTTGCTTGCCTAAAATGCCTAGCTGCTAGTGAAAACAAAGAATTATATGAATATGTATCAGGTAAAAGTGTATCACTACCTGTACCGATGATTAATATTATCAATGGTGGAAAACATGCTGTCAATAATATTGATATTCAGGAATTTATGATAGTTCCTGTTGTAAAAACTATGCATGAACGCATTCGAGCAGGAGCAGAAGTTTTTCATGAATTAAAAAAGTTGTTAGTTAAAAACAATTTTAGTGTTGGGGTTGGTGATGAAGGTGGCTTTGCTCCAAATTTAGAAAATAATGCCATGGCTTTAGAATTTATTGTTGAGGCTATAAAAAAAGCCGGATATAAACCAGGAGAAGATATATATATAGCCCTAGATGTTGCAGCAAGTGAAATTTATAATAAGGAAACTAAAACATATAATATCGATGGACGTAATTTAACGAGTAAAGAGTTAATGGATTATTATCAAGAATTATTAAAAAGATATCCAATCCTAAGTATTGAAGATCCTTTCTTCGAAGATGATTTTGAATCTTTACAAGAATTTACGGCTCTAGTTGGTGATAAAATAATGCTAGTAGGTGATGATTACTTTGTTACTAATGAAAAATACCTACAAAAGGGTATCGATATGCATGCCGGCAACGCAATACTTCTTAAAGCCAATCAAATTGGTACAGTAACAGAAATGACTAAAACAATATTGCTTGCTAAAAAGCATAATTATAAAACTATCATTTCACATCGTAGTGGAGAAACCGAAGATACTTTTATTGCTGATTTAGCAGTAGGTATGTCTATTCCATTTATTAAGACTGGTTCTATGTGTCGTGGAGAAAGAATTGCCAAATATAATAGATTATTAAGAATAGAAGAAAAAATAAAAAAATAGTATTAGTTATATAAGCAAGATTGTCAATAACTTGCTTTTTCTTTTGCAATAAAACTTCAAAAAATTATATTTTTGCTTTATAATTAAAATAGTATGGAGATGATTAAATGAAAAAAATCGTAGATGGTAATACTGCTTGTAGTAAAGTTGCTTATTACTTTAGTGAAGTATGTAGTATTTATCCAATAACACCATCAAGCCCGATGGCTGCTAATATTGATACATTAACAGGTACCAAACTTTTAAATATATTTAATTCCAAACCTCGTGTTGTGGAAATGGAATCTGAAGCAGGAGCTGCTGGTGCCATGCATGGTGCTTTACTTTCGGGCTCTCTAGCATCCACTTTTACGGCATCTCAAGGATTACTTTTGATGATTCCTAATATGTATAAAATGGCTGGGGAAATGCTTCCGGGAGTAATCCATGTAGCATCTCGTTCTCTAGCGACACATGCCTTATCTATTTTTGGGGACCACCAAGATATTTATGCAACTCGTGCCACTGGTTTTTGCTTACTGGCATCATCCAGCGTTTTTGATGCTCAAAATCTTGCTGCAGTTGCTCATTTATCTGCTATTAAAGGAAGTCTTCCTTTCCTTCATTTTTTCGATGGCTTTAGAACAAGCCACGAATATAATACTATTGAAGAAATTCCTGAAGATAAACTTTTATCTTTAGTAGACCATGCTGCTATTAATAAATTTAAAGACCGCACCTTAAATGTTGGTAAAAAGTATCAATATGGGATGTCCCAAACTGAAGATATCTATTTTCAATGTATGGAAGCTAGAAACCAATACTATGATGCTATGCCTGATATTGTAAATGATTATATGGCAAAGATTAATGAAATAATGCACACTAATTATAAACCATTCAATTACTATGGTGCAGAAAATGCTGAAAATATAATTGTAGCTATGGGTAGTGTAACATCTACTATTAAAGAAGTAGTTCGCAAACTCGGCAATGTTGGCTTAATCGAAGTGCATTTATATCGTCCTTTTAGTCAAAAGTATTTTCTTAATGTCTTACCTAAAACAACTAAGCGAATAGCTGTTTTAGATCGTACTAAAGAAAGTGGCTCAGTTGGTGAACCATTATTCTTAGATGTTAGTGGTATACTTAAAGATACAGATATCAAAATCTATGGCGGAAGATATGGTTTGTCAAGTAAAAATACTACTCCTGCTGATATCAATGCTGTTTATCAAATGCTTGCTAATAATCCTCGTCATAACTTTACTATTGGCATAACTGATGATGTGACTAATTTAAGCCTTGTTCCTGTTCCCATTGATATTGATACCCCTCATAAAGAAATATTGATTTATGGTTTTGGTTCCGATGGCATGGTTAGTGCAAGTAAGGATATGTTAAAAATAGTTCATGAACATTCGAATAAATATGTCCAAGGTTATTTTGAATATGATTCTAAAAAAAGTGGGGGTGTAACAGTATCCCATCTAAGATATTCAGATACTTCCATTGATGAACCATATTATGTTACCAAACCTGAAATAACAGTTGTTACTAAAGATATTTATTTTAGAATGTTCGATATGATTGATAACTTAAAAGAAAATGGCATTCTTTTAATTAATACAATTAAAAATCACGAAGAATTATTAAAACTTATGCCAAATAAAGTTAAAAATATTTTAAATAAAAAAAATATCCATATTTATTATATAAATGCCGAAGATATTGCTTTAAAAAATCATATTCCTGGTAAAATTAGTAAAATAATGGAAGTATTGATTTTAAAACTATTAAATGTTGATAATGCTACCCAAATGGTTGAAGAAAGTATTAAAAAATCTTTTGCTACTAAAGGTAAAGATATCGTTGATAATAATATTAATTCTATTCATGAAGCACTCGATAAATTAAATGATTTTATAATTGATACAGCTTATCCAGAAACTATCAAAGTAATCGATGATAATGTTATAGATTTAATGAATCATCGTTTAGGTAATACTATTCCTGTAAGTATGCTTGCAGATTATGCTTATGGACGTTTTAAAGGATCATCAACTAAATTTGAAAAGCGTAATATATCAAACATTGTACCTTCTTGGAACAAAGAAAATTGCATTCAGTGTGGTATGTGTTCCCTAGTTTGTCCGCATGCAGTAATAAGGAGTGTAACCAGTTTTGATGAAGCTAAAGGCATTCCATTTATTGGAACTGATGGTCTTCGTTATGTTATCGAAATAAGTGAAGAAGATTGCACCGGCTGTGGTCTTTGCGCAAGTGTTTGTCCTGGCAAAATGGGTAATAAAGCCTTAACTATGATAGAGAAAAAAGTTAAAGAAAAAAATGAACATACAACTAGTGTAAAAAATCCACTAAATAAATTTACTATTAAAGGGTCCCAATTAGAACGTCCATTATTTGAATTTAGTGGAGCTTGTGCTGGTTGTGGCGAAACCCCATACATCAAATTGTTAACCCAACTCTTCGGTGAAAAATTAGTTGTTGCTAATGCTACGGGTTGTTCAAGTATCTATGGTGGCTCTGCTCCATCAACACCATATTCTATCCCATGGGCTAATTCCCTATTTGAAGATAATGCTGAATTTGCTTATGGAATTTACATATCTTACAAACAAAAAAGAGAACGCATTGAACATATAATGCGTGAATCTCTTGATTCGGTTGAAAAAGACGAAAAAGAATTGTTTACTAAGTGGTTAGAAAATAAAGACAATTTTGATGTAACCGCGCAAATTAAAGAAGAACTAAAGAATAAAACTATTCCAAAAGAATTACATGATTTATTAGAGTTTATCCCAGCTCGTACTGTTTGGGCTATCGGAGGTGATGGCTGGGCTTATGACATCGGTTATGGTGGTCTAGATCATGTCCTACATTCTAATGAAAATATTAAAGTATTAGTTTTAGATACAGAAGTATATTCTAATACCGGAGGTCAAGCAAGTAAAGCGACTAAACTTGGAGCAGTTGCGGAATTTGCCAACTTAGGCAAAAAAACTGCCAAAAAAGATTTATTTAAAATAGCCTCATGTATACCTAATTGTTATGTTGCTAGCATTTCTCTTGGAGCTAATATGATGCAAGCGATTAATGCTTTTAAAGAAGCTGAAGAACACGATGGACCTGCGATAATAATTGCTTACTGTCCTTGCATCGAACACGGTATTAAAACAGGTATGGGTTGTAGTATTAACGAAGAAAAGTTAGCAGTAGAATGTGGCTATACATTGCTTATGCGTTATGATGGAAAGTATCACCTAGATTCTAAAGAACCAGACTTTGCTAAGTACGAAGAATTCTTAAATAACGAAGTGCGTTTTAATGCTCTAAAAATAAAAGACCCAGACTTAGCAGAAGAAATACTTACAGAACAAAAAGAAAATGCTATTAATAGATATAACTACTATAAAAATATAATTACGAAAAAAGAAACCAATTAGCGGTTTCTTTTAAAATTCTAAAAAAATACGAAGCACTCTTGCGAGTGCTTCAAAAGAATAAAAAGGGGTTGACTAGTGTGATACTAGCACCAATTCGCCTTTAAGTGAATTGGTGATTACTATCCTAACCGATTTTGTTAAGTTTGTCAACATTTTTTTAACAATATGTTATAATATTTTCAGGAGTACATTATGAACTTAAATTTAGTAAGCAAAATTGGACCAAAAACAGAAAAAATTTTAAATAAAATAAACATATTTACAGTAGAAGATTTACTCACATATTATCCATATAGATATAATGTAATTAAGTTTATTAATATAGATGAAGCTAGTGAAAATGAAAGTTGCTATGTATTAGCTACAGTATTAAGTGAAGTAAAAGTGGCTTACATCAAAAGAAACTTTAATAGACTTTCTTTTATAGCTTCTAATAACAATAAAACATTCAATGTAACTATTTTTAATAGAGCATTTTTAAAGAAAAATTTACCAGTTAATAGGGAAGTAGTTTTAATTGGTAAATATAATCCCCTAAAAAATTCTTTTGTTGCCAGTGATATTAAATTTAATGTTGAAAATGAAAGAATAGAACCAATATACCACTTAACAGAAGGATTAAAAAATAGCAACATTGAAGCCATTATGACTGAAGCCCTTAAAATAAAATGTGACATGCCAGATTACATTCCAGATATATACAATGATAAGTATAATTTAATACCTAAGACTGAAGCCATAAAACTTATTCATGAACCTAAGACAATTAACGATATTAAAAAAAGTGAATTAAAACTTATCTACGAAGAATTATTTATTTATATGTTTAAAATAAATTATTTAAAGGAAATAAATAAAAAGGTCGAAGGCATCCCTAAAACATTTGATATGCATTTGGTAGAAGATTTTTTAAATAACCTAAGTTTTCGACTTACTACTGATCAAGAAACAGCTATCAAAGATATTCTTCATGACATGCAAAGTAAATCTAGAATGAATCGTTTGGTTCTTGGAGATGTTGGCAGTGGTAAAACTGTTGTGGCAATTGTGGCCATTCTAGCAAACTATTTAAGTGGTTATCAAAGTGCTTTTATGGCTCCGACAGAAATACTGGCTAAACAACATTATGAATCACTTCAAAACTACTTTGCAAGTTACGATATCAAAATAGGTTTGCTTACAGGAAGTCTTACCAAAAAAGCTAAAGAAAAATTATATGAACAAATAAATAGTGGTGAAATCGATGTTGTAATTGGAACTCATGCTTTATTAAATGAAGGCGCGGCATTCTCTAATATTGGTCTGGTAATAACAGATGAACAACATCGTTTTGGAGTAAATCAACGCAATCTTCTGCAAAACAAAGGAATCAAAAAAGATGCCGATGTAATATACTTATCAGCAACACCAATTCCCAGAACTTATGCATTAACTATCTATGGCGATTTAGATTTATCTCAAATAAAAACAAAACCTAATACAAGGAAAGATATAATAACTAAAGTAGTACTAGAAAAAAATGTTCGAGAAGTCTTAGTTGCCATGCTTGAAGAACTAAAAAAAGGTCATCAAATATTTGTGGTTTCTCCTTTAATTGAACAAAATGATGAACTCGATTTAAATAGTGTCAACTTATTAAAAGAAAAATTGAATACAGCTTTCAATAAACGCGTACCAATTGAAATTCTTCATGGAAAACTTAAACAAAAAGAAAAAGATGAATTGATGCAAAGATTTCAAAATGGTGAAATAAAAATACTTATTTCTACAACCGTAATTGAAGTAGGTATTGATATACCAAATGCTTCTATGATGGTTATTTTTAATGCTGAACGTTTTGGCTTAGCAACTCTCCATCAGCTTCGTGGTCGTGTTGGTAGGAGTGATATTCAAAGCTATTGTTACCTAGTAACAAATGTAACTGACAATGCTCGCCTTAAAGTAATGGAAGAAAGTAATGATGGTTTTTATATCAGCGAAAAGGACTTTGAACAACGTGGACAAGGAGACTTATTTGGTGTCAAACAAAGTGGTGATATGACATTTAAAATTGCTAATCTAAAAAGAGACTATAAAATTTTATTGCAAGCAAAAAAAGATTCTGAAAATTACCTTGCAAACGCCCTATTTAAGGGAAATTCGTTGTATGAAAATTTAATTGAAAAAATAAATTTTTTAGATTAATTACAAAAAAATATTGACAAATAAATAAAAAAATATTAAGATTATACTAGCATGATAGATATCATGCTGATAACCTGATCTCTCTTACGAATCTCAATGTGAAGAGATCAACCAAAACCCCCTGAGACTAGCCGGATGGCTAGTCGTTTTTAATTTTATAAAATAAATAAAATTTCCAAATTCATAAACAATACTAAAATAATAAAAAGTATGATACAATATTACTAACTAGATGGAGAAATAATATGGAAAAAGCAAATGCAAAAGATTATTTAGGAAAGGAAGTATCTATAGAAATAGATAGACCAATGGGAACAAGACATCCTAAACATGGGTTTATGTATATGATAAATTATGGATTTATTCCCAACACTATAAGTGGTGATGGTGAGGAATTAGATGCTTATTTAGTAGGAGAATTTGAACCGGTAGAAAAAAGTAGCGGTAAAGTAATTGCTATCATACATCGTACAAATGATGACGACGATAAATTAATCGTTTCCAAAGATAATA
Organism: uncultured Bacilli bacterium; assembly: GCA_944363835.1. Taxonomy (GTDB): domain Bacteria; phylum Bacillota_I; class Bacilli_A; order RF39; family UBA660; genus Onthocola_B. The sequence goes on from CALVVJ010000011.1 coordinate 9,798, forward strand.
AAGAATATTCAGATGATGCTATAAGAGCATTAACGGAATTTCAAGAAAGATATTTTGAATCAATTATAATTAGATAATTGTTATGAGATTATCCTAGTGTTATCTTTATGTTTGATACTTGTTCTCACCCATTTAAAAGATGGCATTTTATAATAAGCAACACAAGTAAAAAAAATATAAAAATGGAAAGATTATAGAATTTGAAATATAATAATGTTGATAACTAATTATGAAAGCGAGTTAGTATTTTATGTATTGTGAAAATTGTGGAACAAAATTAAAAAAAGATTCTAAGATTTGTTATAATTGTGGAAAAGAAAAAAATAAAACTAATTATTATATCGATGAAAAAAGTCTTCCAGAAAAATATAAGCCCATTTCTATATTGGGCTATATTGCCTATGATATAGTCTTTGCGATACCAATTATTGGATGGATATTAATTTTTATATTTTCATTTGGTAAAGAAGAAAATGTTAATGTTCGTAATTGGGCTAGGTCTCGTATTTTTTCTTTAATTGTTTTGATTATTTTATATTTAATAATCTTTTATAAATAAAGGAAGTGATTTAATGCGTAAACTTATAATACTACGAGGAGCTATGGGATCCGGTAAAACAAGTTTTATTAAGGAACATAATTTAGAAAATTACACTTTAAGTACTGATAACATTAGATTGATGTTTTCTTCTCCAGAGTTAAGTATTAATTATCAAGAAGTCATCCCCCAATTTAATAATAAAAAAGTTTGGGACCTTTTATATACTTTACTTGAAGAACGAATGAAAAAGGGGGAATTTACCATTGCTGATGCTGTTCATGCCTACGCAGATGAATCATTTCCTATCTATAAAAAACTTGCTGAAAAATATCGATATCGTCTGTATATTTTAGATTTTACTGATATATCTAAAGAAGAAGTTTATAAAAGAAATGAAGCGAGAGAAGAATCCCGTCGTGTTCCAAAGTCGAGTATTGATAGAGTTTACAAAGCATTTAAAAATGAACATATCTCATCAGCCTTTAAAATAGTAAAACCAGAAAATTTTAATGAAATTATTTCGACAACACCTAAAAATTTAAATAATTATGATAATGTTCATATCATCGGTGATATTCATGGCTCAGCAACAGCCCTAAAAACATATTTTACGAAATACCCAATTAATGAAAAAGCTTATTACATCTTCTGTGGTGATTATTTTGACCGGGGAATAGAAAACTATGAAACATTCAAATTCTTAAGTGAACTAATGCCAAATAAAAATATGCTATTCTTAATAGGAAATCATGAAGATAAATTATACAAATATGCCTGTGATGATGAATTTAAAATAGACTATGATATAAAAAATACTATTGCAGAATTTGAAAATAACAACTTAAAGAAGAATGAAATTCGGGGCTTTATTAAAAACTTATCTCAATTAGCACTAATAACATTTAAAGATAAAATTTATTTAATTACCCACGGAGGCATACCTTATATTCCTAAAAAACCTCTAGATTTTTACAGTACTAATTCTTTTATTTATGGCGTTGATAAATATGATGTCGACATTGATAACATATATAATGAATTTATGTTAAATTCTAATGATAAAATCTATCAAATTCATGGACACCGTAATTACTACCAAAATAAATTTGATAAATATGAATATTCTATTAATCTAGAAGGTGATATTGAACATGGTGGTAACTTACGTATTCTTACATTGACTCAAAATAATTATGAATATACAGAAATAAAAAATACAGTGTATAATCCTAATTTAATTGAAGAAACCAATATTTATGATTTAGTAGAATCTTTGCGTAATACTAAATATGTTTTTGAAAAAACTTTAGAAAATAATATATCATCATTTAATTTTACTAAAGAAGCCTTCTACAACAAGAAGTGGGATAGTAAAACAACTAAAGCTCGTGGTTTATTTATCGATACTAAAAATTATAAAATTGTAGCTAGAAGTTATGATAAATTTTTTAAAATAGGAGAAAGAAATGAAACAACAATAGATAACTTAAAAGAAAAACTAGTTTTTCCAGTAAACTTTTATTTAAAATACAATGGTTTTTTAGGAATATTATCGGTATATAACGATGAATTATTTTTTGCTTCTAAATCAACCAATATAGGAGACTATGTTACATATTTTAAAAACATATTTTATAAAAAATATACTAACCAACAAATAAAAATATTAAAAGATAAAATGATTAACGAAAACTTATCTGCAGTTTTTGAAGTACTTGATCCTTTTAATGATCCCCACATCATTGAATACCAAGAAGAAAATATAATTTTGTTAGATTTAATTAAGAATTCTACTAATTTTGAAAAAATAACGTATTCAGATTTACAGACATTTGCTAACGCCAATAATATCTCTATAAAAGAATTAGTTTATACCACTAACAATATTGAAGAGTTTATGAATATTTATAATACTATTACAGCAAGTGATTATAAATATCAAGATAATTATATCGAAGGATTTGTTATCGAAGATACGAATAATTTTATGATAAAAACTAAGACATCTTATTATGATGAATGGAAACATTTAAGAACTAAAATGGAGTCTTCCATAAAAAATAATAAGTATAAAACTAAGTGTAATGATGAACTAGAGATAAAGTTTTTAGAATATTTAAAAAATAAATATCAAGATAAAAATGTTGATTTAACTAAAATAAATATTATTTCAGAACGCAATGAATTTATAAAAAAAATAATCTAGATTTTTAAAATTACTCTTAATAATATCATGTATCAAATATAACTTAAAGTTATCATAAGCATAAAAATATAATATTTGTTATGCTTATACTTTTAAAATATAATAAAAGTGTCTTATGAAAAGATATTTGAGGAGTGATATTATGTTAAGATTATTAAGTTCTAAAATTTTTAGAGAAGATTTAAGTGAATATGCTGTACCAACATTAGCATTTGAAAATTTTGAAGATATTGAAGATTTCTTAAAAAACAATAAAGATACTTTTAAGTTTTGCTTACCAGTTTCATTAGGTGATTTTAGTGAAGTTAATGTTCCAGCCTGTTTTGATAAAGACATAAAAAACTTAAAAAAATTTGTAGAATATCAAAGAAAAATAAACCACAGAAAAGCATTTATTATTTCTGATTTTAACGTATGTGATATTGATGATATTATGTATTCTGGAATAATATGCGTATCTTCTAAGGCTGGTATAACACATGTTTTAGATAAAAAAACGATTATATCTCTTAGTTTAAAAAATCCTATTAAAACATATATTCAAGAAGGAATTTCTCCAAGAGACCTTGATGCTGATGTTCAATTATTATATGATCACATTGACAGTATAGACCATGCATTTCCTTCTGTTAAAATAAAAGCTGATAATATTGATTTAAATAGCTTACGATATTTAATACTAGATGCATTTAGAGCAACAATAACACTTCATAGTATATCAGCAGAATATGATGGAGATGAATATAGTGTATATGCCTTATTTTTTGTTGACAGACAAAATAAAATTAGACTATACGAAGTAATTGGTGAAGAAGCATTTTTAGGAAAGTGTAATCAACCATTTAGTATATTACGAGATGAATTAGATTTTGTAAAGAGAATTAATCATCAAAAAAACGGAGAAACTTTAAAGAGAAAACTATAATAAAAAACAATAAGCATTTTATGACAAATATTATGCTTTTTATTTGACATTTTCTAAAATATTAAATATTATATTGATATTTAAAGGCGATGATTTTAATGAAAATGTCAATAAGTGATGAAAATAACTTTTATATTTGCTTTAAAATTGAAGAATTGCTATTTGGTAAAAGAATGTCTATAGAGGATATTCAACAGCATTTAAAAACAAAAGAAAATATTTATATAGCTACTAAAGATCTATATAAATATATTTATATTTTACTTTGTAATTATAAAAGAATTATAAGACGTGATTATTGGGATAGCAATCCAGAATTTGAAGGCTTAGATAAATATTATTGGGATTCTTCTTATCAACGCAATTTTTATTCTTTCGAACAAAAAAGCAAAAATTCTATTACATTTTTACTTATGTCCGACACTCACATTGGTAATGCGCAATTCTTTGATTGCAAATTATTAAATGCTATTTATGATTATGCTATAGGAAAGGGAGCAACCAGATGTTTTCTTTTAGGAGATTTATTTGATGGCAATAAAAATGCATCATTATTAGATCAAGATGAATTAGAAAGACAAATAAATATTTTTGCAGATAAATTCCCTAATGATGGTAAATTACTTACTTATTGTTTGTTAGGTAATCACGATATTAAATTAAATGAATATTTAGAGAAAAGAAATTGGTGGAATGCTAGCGATTTAAGAGAACTAACAACTTATAATAATAATTTTCAAATGATTCCTCGTCATTCTTTTTCTTCGAATGTTAACGATGTAAATATTCATTTTAGTCATTATTTGTATATGAGTATCTTCTTTAAAAATTTAAAAATAAATTCTTTAGAAGATATAGAAAAAGCCAAAATGATTTTTGGCAACTTAGTGTATGACCCCAATTATGACTTTTTAATTTCTGGCCATTTGCATAAAGGTGTAATTTATACATCTTTTTCTCCCGATAACGGTGATAGTAATCTATATTTGGGAGTTCCATCAACTAGTTCTATAAATATTAATGGAGTAGTTGCTTTTATTGTTACACTGAACGAAAATCAAGTTGCAGAGATTACGGCTTTATCGTGTGATAGTAATTATAATATATCTGAAAGTTTTTTATTTTCTTATACATTTAATAAAGAAAATAAAAGTTTTATGAAAGTGTTATAATTTTTTATTGAGTAGGAAGTCTAAAAATGTTTGACTCGCTTTATTTAATTTTTTGCTTTTTAAATAAATTGCTCCAATATAACGATGCGGTAATTTAATATCTACATTGACTCTAAATAATTTATTATCACGTAGTTCCTCTTCTATAAATTCTTTAGTTAAAATTCCAATACCCATCCCCGATTTGATAAATTCTGTCAACAAGGAATAACTTGATAATTCAAACTTAGGATTTAAAACTACATTGTTATTGGTACAAATATTATCTAAATAATATCGGCCATTTGAGCCTTTAGCGAGTAATATTAATGGATAGTCATTTAAATTCTTTAATGCTATTTTTTGCTTTTTTAAATAATCATAATCATTGTTGCAAACAAAGATGTCTTGTATTTCTTTTAAATTGATTATATTAAATTCCTTTGGAATATTGTAGGGTAAGTGTAATATAATAATGTCAATTAATGAATTAATGGCTTGTTTAATTAACTCATTAGGAGGACCGGTTAAAATCCTTATGTTTATTTTAGGATATTTTTTTGTAAACTCTTTTAAATATGGCAAAAGATATTTTTGTGTAAGAGTATTATTAATTCCTATACTTAAGTTTCCCTTTTCTAAATTGTTTATTTCTTCAACTTCTTTTTCAGCACTGTTTATTATTTTCATAACACTTTTAATTTCATCATATAAAAAACTGCCTTCTTCTGTTAATGATACACCATTTTTATGTCTGTTAAATAATGAGCAATTTAATTGTTCCTCTAAATTTTTAATTGATTTACTTATTGCTGGTTGACTAATCATTAACTCTTTAGCGGTCTTGGTAATATTACCATTTTTAGCAACATAATAAAATATTTTATAATATTCAAAATTGATATTCATATACAATCTCCTTAAGATTTAATTATTATACTTTATAATATAGTATAGTGCAATGATTTAGTTTAATTAAAGTAATATTAAAATTATTCGTAAATAATCATACTATAGGTTATAATTAAAATATAAGGAGATTGTAATAATTCTTTAATTACTGATGATACATATTTAGTAATGTTTAGAGAGTCTTTTGCTAAGAATGAAACAATTTCTATTTTTCACACTGAGTTAAATTCTGAAGAAATATACTATGATAATGAAGATATAAAATTTAGAAATGATTTTGTAACTGGAATAGTTGAAATAATTGGTAACGGAAATGAAACAAAAACTATGAACTTTAAGAATGATAATGATATTTTATTGGCAGATGCTGAAAATATTTCTGAAGACATTGAAATAATAAAATTTATTGTGAATAATTATAATAAAAATCTAAATATTTTCTCCAACATCAAGAATTTTCAAAAAAGTAGAACTATCAACATTCAAACTAAAGTGTGGATGAGTTCTGCCGAAAGTATCACCAGAATAAATGGAGATTATACTGGCTATATTATAAAAATGAATAATGATGTAACTTATGCAGTTATTATGAGTAATAATACAAATTATATTTTTACATTCTATAACAATTATCCATTTGCAGAATTGACTAACTTTTTAAGTACTATTGTATTTGCATCTTGACAATTATCCTAAAAACTTTTATTATGGAAATACGTTGTGTAATTAGGCTAGAACTAAGTATAAGGGAGGCCTAATTTTTTTATGCAACAAGAAATCTATATTAATATGGATGATTCCGGAAAATTATCTACTAATGAACAAGTATGTGTTTATGGTGGTTTAATTTTTTTATCTAAAAAAGACAAAGATAAGTTTATTACCCAATATCGTAGTATTATTAAAAGTATTAGATGTAAATATTGTAAAAATGAATGTAATCATAAATGTCCAGAGATAAAAAATACCAATATTTTTCCAGCTGATAAAAGAAGACTCATGAATTATATTAAAAAATATTGTGTAATTGCTTTGGTCATCAACAATAATTTAGTGTATGACCACATACTAGAAAGCAAAGGTGCTAAAGGTAGATTTATCGATTATGCTCTAAGAAGAGTTATCAAAGAAAGTGTTAAAAATTTAATTAAAAATCATGAAATTAATGCCTATAAAAACACGAAACTAATTATTAATATTGATGAACAGTCAACTAAAAACAATGGTTATTATAATTTAAAAGATGGGTTGTATGAAGAATTAAAACATGGTATTGCTAATTACAATTATGGTGGTATTATCACACCGATTATCCACGGTGATTTTACTTTATCTTTGTGTTATCAAAATTCTGCCAACAGTTATGTTGTCCAAGCGGCAGATCTCCTTGCAGGAACAATTCGCCATAAAAGCCTGGAAGCCTTAGCCAGTAAAGATAATTCATATACTGAATTAAGTAAGTTTGTCGATTTTAAAATTATTTTGCCATAAGTAATTGTCTTGTGTATCATAAAATGTTATAATAAAATTACCTATTAGGTAATTTAGGAACGGAGGTTTAAATTTGCAACTTGAAGTGAGCAATCCCAAATTAGGAAAAATATTAAGTGACCCTGATAAATTAATAAAAAAAGTAGGAATTGAGATGTCTAGAATGATAAAAAGAAGATTTAATGAGATGAAATCATCCCCAAATTTTAAAGCATATGTTAGTTATGGCATTGGAAAACCTCACCCTTTAACTGGTAATTTAGACAAATTATATGGCATATATTTAAATAAAAATTATAGATTAATAGTAGAGCCATTAATTGAAAATCTTGATTTCTCATTTTTAGAAAAATGCAAAATAGTAGATATAAAAGGAGTGGTAGATTATCATGATGGAAAAATCGAATGGCTTATCCCTTGAATTAATAGTTCATCCTGGGGAAACGATTAAAGAATTGTTAAATGATAAAAATATGAATCAAGAAGAATTAGCAATTAGAACTGGCTATTCAGCAAAACATATCAGTGAAGTTTTAAGTGGCAAAAAAAGTATATCTTCTAAATTTGCTAATTCATTAGAGTATGTGTTTAATATACCAACAGAATTTTGGATAAATTTGCAAGGTATTTATGATAAAGAATTATTAGAATTAGAAAAGTTAAACAATATAAAAGAAGAAGAATTTATAATATTAAATGAATTAAAAGACATTGTTAAATACTGTGAAAATTATAATATTATTGATAAGGGTTTAAATAACGCATTAAAAGTAATAACCATGCGAAAATTTTTAGAAGTAAATGATCTAACGGTAATTTCTAGTCTTTCATTTGAACAAATAGCATTTAGAACTTCAAAGAAAGTAAAAGTAAACATTAATGTTTTATATGCATGGAAAAGACTATGTGAATATTTAACAGAAAATATTGATATTGAAAATACCTTTAATAAAGAAATTTTAAAAAATAAATGTATCGATATAAAAAATACAATGTTTTTGAGTGTTAATGAAATGATGTCAGAATTAAAAAGAATATTTTCTGAATGTGGGGTAGTCTTTAGAGTAGTTCATCATTTTCCTGGAGCACCTGTTCAAGGATTCATCCAAAGAAAAAAAGATAAAGTAATATTGTGTATGACTATTAGGCAATCATTTTCTGATATTTTTTGGTTTACTTTATTTCATGAAATTGGTCATTTATTAAATGAAGATTTTGATAATCAATATATTGACTATAATTTTACTGATAATGAAACTGAAAAGAAAGCAGATTTATTTGCTAGAAATTATTTAATAAATGAAAGTGATTATCAAGAATTTATAGCAGAAGGAAAATTAAACATTAAAAGAATTAATTCTTTTGCTAAAACACAAAATGTCTTACCAAGCATTGTTATTGGCAGAATTCAAAATGATATTAAAGATTATACATTTATGTCTTCATATAAAGATAAATATAAGTGGATATAAAATAAAAGAAAAAAAGTCACACAAAGTGACTTTTTCCCAATTAGGGCGACGTACTTACAAGTACGCTTAATTTAGAAAAATCGCTACCTAACTATCGACCTGACGAGCCTAAGCTCCGGTAAATTCATAATACAATAGTTTTTACTTTATGTCAACCATGTATTACATTATTAGTATATATTTTTTTTGAAAAATTATACAAAGAAATTAAAGATATATGATATACTTTATATATGGAGGTTATATGAAGAAGTATCGTTGTACTATATGTGGATATATATATGATGAAGCCAAAGAAGGTGTGAAGTTTACTGATTTGCCAGATGATTGGAAATGCCCTTTATGTGGTGCACCTAAAAATTTGTTTGAAGAAGTAGTTGAAGAAACTACGACGGATGAAGTCCAAGAAGAAATTATTCCCAGCGAAGTAGCTGAAGAATCTGCAGATTTAAGAGAATTAACACCAGCTGAAATTGCCTATATTTGTTCTAATTTAGCTAGGGGAGCAGAAAAAGAATACTTATTTGAAGAACAACAATTATTTACAGAACTGTTTAAACATTTTGAATCTCGCATTGAACCAATGCCTGGTTCTTTAGATGATGTTGTAAATTTAATGACAGAAGACAGTAAATTATTTGATGCTGCTTTTGCTACAAGTGATAAATACAATGATCGTGGTAGTAAAAGAGTGCTTACTTGGGCTAGTAAAACAACCAATATTGTAAAATCAATTTTAGATAATTATCAAAAAGAAGGATTAGACTATTTAAAAAATACTAAGATATGGGTATGTGATATCTGTGGCTTTGTCTACATTGGCGACACTCCACCAGCAGTGTGTCCTATTTGTAAGGTACCAAGTCTAAAAATCATGGAGGTGCAATAATGACTACTCATGCATATCGTAATTTAAAATTATGTACTAAAGATTGTCTATGTTTATTTGTTTGCCCAACTGGAGCAACAAATAATGAAACTGGGCAAATCGACTTTTCTAAATGTATTGGCTGTGGAGCTTGTGCTCAAGCTTGTCCATCGCGAGCAATTACTATGATCCCTAATACTATGCCTAAAATTCAACCCAAATCTAAAGAAATGGTCGATGAATTATTTAAAATAGCTGATAATAAAATTAAAGAAATTCAAATTTTAAAAGGCTTACTTAATACAGTTTCCCCAGAAGAAACTAAACTAATTAAAGCATTGATTCATTCTAATCAAGTTATAATCGAAGACTTAATGCGTGAATCCGAATTCATGATTCCGGAAAGCCCAAAATCTCATAAGTTATTAGTGCTCTTATCTAAGAATCCTGAAATAAAAAATATTGTTGATAAATTATTAGAAAAAATCGAAGTTAATGAATAATTAAAAGATTTACATTTAACTTTTAAGTGTAAATCTTTTTCTTTAAATTGTTAGCAATATAGTTTATAATCATATTAAGGAGAGTAGGAAGTATGTGTATATTAAAAGTACAAAATTTAACAAAAACTTATGGTAAAGGAGATACATTAGTTAAAGCAGTTGATGATGTATCATTTACAGTAGAAAAGAAAGAATTTATTGCTATACTCGGTGCATCTGGTAGTGGTAAATCGACTCTTTTACACATGATCGGCGGAGTAGACACCCCAACCAGTGGTAAAGTTTTAGTAAATGATGTTGACATTTACTCTTTAAACGATGAATTACAATCGCATTTGCGAAGAACAGAAGTTAGTATTATTTATCAATTTTACAATCTAATATCAACACTTAACGTCAAAGAAAACATAACTTTACCCCTAGACCTTGACAAAAAAACTGTTGATGAAAAATACTTACAAGAAATAATTAATCTTTTAAAGTTAGAAAATCGCCTTAAACATTTACCAAATGAACTATCCGGCGGTGAACAACAAAGAGTGTCAATTGGAAGAGCCCTTATAACTAAACCAAGTATAATCCTAGCAGATGAACCGACAGGTAACTTGGATAGTAAAAATAGTATTGAAGTAATGGAACTTTTAAAAAGTGCTAATGAACTATTTGGCCAAACTATAATCATGGTAACACATGATGAAAATCTTGCCAAATATGCCAATAGAATCATAACTATTGCTGATGGTAAAATAATTATTGATAAGGTGCAAAATGAAAACATTGAGTAAATTAACTTATCGTTATTTAAGATTAAATAAGAAAAAAGCAATAATTACCATTGTCAGCATTATTCTTGTTACGACTTTATTATTTGCCATTGGTCTTGGAGCATCAACACTTAGAAAAAATAATGTCGATGACATTATAAGGTATGCTGGAAGTAGTCACTACAATTTAGAAAATGTCAGCTTTGATACTATTAATTATTTAAATAGCAATTCGGATATTTTAGATATTGGTTTAAGCCAAATTATTGCTATAAAAAGTGTTGGTGACTATAATTTAAATGTTATTACAGTTAGTGAAAACTTAAAAAATGAATTTCAAGAGTTAAGTGGTGATTTTCCCCAAAGTGCTAATGAAATTATAATTTCTAGCAAGTTAGCCCAAAATCAAAATATCGATATAGGAAGTGTTTTGGCTGGTTATGAAGTTGTAGGAATATTTGAAGATTTCCCTCATTATTTTGATGATTACTATGAAACATATTATTTTGTCTATACTAATGCTGCCTTTAACGAAAATGGCGAAACTAATTTTTATATAACTTTTAAATCTACCCATAACGCTTATCCAAAGATTGATAACATTGCTAAAGACCTTGGTTTAGCCAAACATATTACTATGAGTGGTAGTGTTTACTATGATAGCTCTTATATTAATGATAATCTTCTTGCAGCAAATGGCGAATTTTATTTGTTAAGTACTAAATTTGGTATTTATGGTATATTTGCTACTATTCTTGTCGTTGTCAGTGTCTTTTGTGTGTTAATTGTTCGCAATTCATTTACAATTAGTTTGACGGAAAGAAAAAAACAATTTGGTGCTCTTCGAAGTATTGGAGCAAGTAAAAAACAAATATTTAAAATGGTTATGATTGAAGCCGGCATGCTAAGTATAATAGCTATTCCCTTAGGTATTTTGCTAAGTCTAGCTTTAGTTTCAGGTATAATTTTTATATTTAATAACCTAATGAGTAGTCAAAATGTAGCTTATCAACTATATTTATATCCCGAATTTATAATTATTTCTTTAATATTTATAATAATTACCATTTTTGCTTCTGCGGCAATCCCCGCTTTAAAAGCTAGTAAAGTAAGTCCGATGGAAGCTATTAGACTTAATAATGTTTACAAAATTAAGAAAAGTAAAGAAAACTATCCACTTATTAAAAAAATATTTGGTTCACATGGTGAAATTGCTTATAAGAATATGAAAAGAAATCGTAAAGTATTCACATCTAGTGTTATATCCTTGTGCATAGCCATTGTCTTATTTTTATCCTTTGCGACTCTCATTGATTATGTCTTAGTTAATAGTAAAGTTGATTTTGAGAATAAATATGATATTGTCATTTATGTTCACGAAGAAGACATTATAGATAAGATAGAAAATATTTCTGCCATTGATGAGATACATTATTCGATAAATGAGTGGATGCAATTCCAATATGATGATTTCTTTACTGATGAATACTTAGAAAATAATGAAATGGAAGAAACGGTTACTTTTATGCTTTTTGGACTTGATCCAAAAAGCTATAGTGATTATCTAAATAACTTAGGAGTTAACGATAAATATAATGGCATACTAGTTAGTGATAATGTATTTAAAGAAGATAGTAATTTAAAACTAAATTTAGTTACAAAAGATACAATATATAATTCTGAAACCGGTAGTTATGAGAATATAATTTCTCCATCTT
>CALVVJ010000012.1 GCA_944363835.1 uncultured Bacilli bacterium
GGACTCGCTTATTTAAAAACAAATACAATGGATACTGCTGAAGCGATTAGCAAAAGATTAGGTAAAAAAACAATAGAGTCCAATTCAATAAGTCAGTCAATTAGTTTAATGAATTACAATGGTAATAAATCTACTTCTCTAATTGCTCGTGATTTACTTACACCAGATGAAGTAAAAAATCTTCATTATAAGACTATTATATTTCCTAATATTGGTTATCCAATATTTAGGGATACTGTTATATATAAAAAGTTATCTTGTTACTCTAGTGGCGAGTTAAAACGAAATGTAACACCATTAAAGGACTTAAGTTATACTTATTTTACCGTTGAGAATATTCAAACTAAATATGATAGACTTTTACGAAATAAAGGTAATAAAGACTTATATAAAGAAGAGTTATCTTCTTATGATAAATTTAAGGAAGAAGAAATAAAGAAACTAGAAAATATTGTTCAAATAGTGCAAAACTTACTAAAAGAAAAAATAAACATATTTGAATACAAAGAAAATAATAATCGTACTTATGCTAGTTTTGAAGTTAGTGAACCACTTTCTACAAAAGAAATAACTTTTATAAAAGGAAAAATTAATAAAGAAGTATATCATGTAGAAATAGATACTAATAATGGGAAGTCTACTATTGAAATACATTTGAAGAATCCTTTAGAACAAGACTTAACTTTAGAGAAAGGAAATAAAAATGCTTAATTCAAAGAGCATATTTTTAGATTCTAATCATAGTTTTAAAATGGGTGATTCAATGATTAAAACTTATGGAAAAAAGACAGTAAAATTTGAGTTTAATTTTGATGAAACTGGTGAAGATCTAAAAAGAATAATTAATAAAACATATAAAGAAGAATTATATAGGAAAAAAATATTACTAGGAGGTGCTACTGATGAGTTGCAAAAAATCAAAAATGATGTTACCATGCAATCGTAGATATTTTAGACCCCTATCAGAAAAAGGAGGAATATAAATATATGATAGGAAATCAAATCTACAAATGTGCAGAATATAAAAGACTTTCAAAAGAAGATTTTGGAAAATGTGATGAATCTTCTTCTATATCAAGTCAAGGTATGATTATTCGTTCGTTTGCCAAACATAATGGTCTAAATATTGTAAAAGAATATGTAGATGATGGATACTCTGGTGGTAATTTTGAAAGACCAGCATTTTCTCAAATGATACAAGACATTGAAGATGGTTTAATAAATTGTGTTATTACAAAAGATTTATCAAGACTTGGTCGTGAAATGTACGGAACTGGTAAATATATTGAAGAATATTTTTTAGAACACAATGTTAGATATATAGCGATTAATGATTCTTATGATTCATTAATTGGTGATTCTATGTTAGGTTTAAGACTTGGGGTAAATGATTTATATTTAAGAGATGTTTCTAAAAAAGTTAAATCATCTTTTAGAGTAAAACAAGAAAGAGGAGATTATATAGGATCGTTTCCATGTTATGGTTATAAAAAAGACCCTAATGATAAACACAAGTTAATAATTGATCCAGAAGCAAGTAAAGTTGTAAGACTTATTTATTCGCTTGCTCTTGAGGGAAATGGTGTTTGTGTTATTTCAAGAATTCTTTCTGAAAAGAAAATCCCTATACCAATAGTTTATAAAAAAGAACCTAGAGGTTTAAAGGTTACAGAAAATGATGGATGTGGTATTTGGAAACATTCAACAATAAGGAATATATTAAAAAGTCAAATGTATATAGGTAATATGGTACAACATACACATGAGAAAATAAGTTACAATAATAAAAAATGTAGAAAAGTTAAAGATTCAGAATATATCATAGTAGAAAATACTCATGAGCCTATTATTAGTAAAGAAGATTTTGAAAAAGTGCAAGAAATACTTAAGCATAGGCATACAACTCCAAAAGAAAGAAATTTTGATAGATATTTATTGTCTGGGTTGCTTATATGTGGTAATTGTGGTAGAACACTAGGTATTGGTCATAAAAAAAATAGACAGACACAAACTAATTACACAAGTTGTAATAACTATAATCGTAAAGGAAAAATATCAGGATGTACTCCTAATAGATTAAATTATGATTTATTAGAAAAAGATATTGTAAATTATTTAAAAGATATTGGTGAAGAATTTATAAAACATTATAATACGAGAGAATTAGTAGAAGATTCTGTTTATATTTATAATAAAGATGTACTGTCAATGAAAAATGAAATTGATTCATTGAATACTAAAATAAAAAAAGAATTAGACACAATTTCAAGTCTATATAATGATAAAGTTGAAGGTCATATTTCTTTGGAAGTCTATAAAAACTTATCTAAAAAGCATGAAGATAATCTGCAAGAATTAAATAAAGAAAAAGATTTAAAAGAGTCTAGATATCAAAGTCTTGCAAACTCTACTGCTGAAATGGATTTTACAAAATGCAGAGAGTTAGTTGAAAGTTATGTAAGTATGAAAAATCCTAGTAGAACATTAATTAAAAACTTAATTAATAATATTGTCATTTATGATAACGGTGATGAAAAAACAGTAAAAGTTAATTTTAAATTTAAGGCATTATCATACTTTGCAACTACTATAAAAGATTAAAAATACCACACTTGGAAAGGCAACCCCTTATTTTTTTACCACACTAAAAAGAGTAACGGGTGTCACACTACCATTTATGTCTTATGGTGGTTCAAGTCTTTTAGTTTCTCTGATAAGCATCGGTATAATTTTAAATATCAGTAAAAGCAACAATAGTTGATTGTATTTTCCTAATATTTATAATATAATCATATTAAGGTAATGAGTTATGAAATTAGATAGAATTTATAGTTTAATTAATAATAAAGGTATATTAAAAGAAGTTAGTTTTGAATTTAATCCAGGTAATCTTTATTATATCATCGTCGAAAATGAAAATGTTGGAGATAGTTTATTCGATGTAATCGGCTTAGTAAGTCCCATCATGGAAGGAAGTTTTATCATAAATGACTTAGATGTAAGTGGTCTAAGTTACAAAGAAAAAGCCAAAATTCGAAGAGAAAACATTGGCTTTATTTTTAAAAACATATTACTTGATAACAACTTTACTGTCTTTGAAAATGTATTACTTCCCTTAATTAACAATAAAGACTTGAGTTTAAAAGAAAAAGAAGCTCAAGTAAATAAGTATCTTAAAAAATATAACTTAGAAAATTTAAAAGATAACTATCCTGATTCTTTATCTTTATATGAAAAACAAGTAGTTTCTTTAGCTAGAAGTTTAGTAAATAATCCTAAATTTATTCTTACTTATGAACCGACAATTTTGTTTAATGATAACGATGAAAAGAAATTTTATGACTATTTAAAAGCCCTTACTAAATTTGATATTGGAGTAATAATTATAACCAGAAAAATAAAATTTAAAGATTACGCCAACAAAATATATTGGTATGAAAATAATTTTATGTAGGTGACCAACATGATAATTAGTAATTTTTTAAAAAGAACGATGACTATAATTTATATCTTAATTTTAATAGTAGCCTTTTTATTAATCTATATAGTTACCATTCTAGATAGTAATAGGGTTGACTTTTATAATGCCCAATATCAAGATGCATACATTGAATTCCAATCTACGTATGAAGACTTAGATAGAATAAAAGATATTGCTAATATCGATACTAATATTGTTCTAGGCATTAGCACTAAAATAAATGACACTAAAGAATTATTTTGGGTAGATGATAGTTTACAAGATGGTGAATTAATCGCCGCTAGGAAAGTTTTTCCTGATAAACAAATCGGCGATAAAGTAGTTTTTGAATATTACATTCCCTATGAATTTACCATAGTATCTTTTACACCGAAAAATAATGCTTTAAGTTACATAAGTAAAGATGCCCTAATAGCTATAGAAAAGTATTATGATTCTATATATTATCAAGTAATATTGCGGGATTGGACTAAATTAGATAATACGATTCTTAAAATAAATGAAAACTACTTAATCGAACGAAGCGAAGTAAATGTCCGAGGGTATTATAATACTGATGACTTAACAATCTATGATATTCGTTATTATATATTTAGAACAATCCTAATTGCTTTAATTATACTTAGTATCTATTTTGTAGTAAAAGAATTATATAAAGAAGACAAAGAAAACTTTTATATGTATTATTGTCTAGGCTTTACCAAAAAGAAATTAATATTTTTAGGTATAATTAAATTACTTCTTATCATCACTATAGCTGCCTTAATTTTTGGTATTATTTTTACTTTATTATCGTTTTAAAAAAATTATCCGATTAAAATGGCGAAGAGCCATTTTTTTTGCTATAATATTATCAGTTTGGTGGTATTATGAATTATAACATTAATATTGGTAGTATTATAGCAAAGGCTAGAAAGAAAAAGAATATTAGCCAAAATGCTTTAGCTAAAAAATTATTTGTAACAAGACAAGCAATTAGTAACTGGGAACATGATAAAACAAAACCAGATATATCTGTGATTTTTAAGTTGTGCAAAGTCTTAGACATTGATATTAAAACTATTGTTGATTTAGATAGTAATATTAAGATAGAAAATTTAATCGAAGTAGAAAAGAAGAAAACTAATCGGCGCAATCTAATTTTCAGCGGTCTAATTATTCTAGTGTTTATTGTCATTGTCATTACTCTTGTTATTGTCATTAATCGTAATACTTTTGCTTTATATAATGTCTATTTAGATAGCGATGAATTTAGTTTAAATAATAGTATTATTGTGAAATCTAAAGTTAGAAATTATTTTCAATTGGGAACACTTGTCTCTAAATTGGATATTACTAATGCCGAAACCGTTTATAATATTCGATTATATAAGAAAAATGGTGAAGAAGAAAGATTAATTTTTTCAAGAAATTATACCGACAACTTTAGTATTTCTGAAAGCTACGGCTATGGTGAATATTTTACTGATTTAGATAACAATTTAGATAATTTATATTTAGAAATATCTTTTATTGAAGATAATAAAGAATATGTTTATAATTATCAATTACGAGTAGAAGAAAATTTTCATAGTGACTCTTTAGTCTATTTTAAAAATAATTCAATTGGCAATTATTCTAAATCTTCACCAGAAAAGAAGATTGCAACTAATACCTTAATTAATAATGAGTATAATTATGATGATAATGCTGATAGTTTTACAAAAATGATAGATAATAAACTAATTACATATTATCCTAAGTCTAATTTAATTTGTTATAAAAAAACTATAAACAATAATGTATTAATCATTGAATATTTTATAAAATCAAATAGATTAAAAATATCTAATTATGATACTAACAATAATACTTATGAATCCCAAAACTATATGCTAGATAATTATGATAAATTATATCAAGAAGAAATTAATTTTATTAAAAGTGAATGGCAAAAACTAGGGGGCAATTAACAATTGCTTTTTTTCTTTTATAATCTTTGTTATGATGTATATGGAGGAAGTATTAACAGTTTTTACCAATGTTTAAGCATTAATGTCAAAAAATTAGTGCTTATTTTTTGACATTAAGTTATATTTGTAGTACAATTAAATCCTGTTGAAAAGGAGTGTACTTATGAAAAAAACTAAAATAGTATGTAGCATAGGACCAGCTAGTAACTCATATGAAGTTTTTGCTAAAATGGTCGATGCTGGAATGAATGTAGCGAGAGTAAACTTTTCTCATGCTACTTTAGAAGAAAGACAAACTGTAATTGATTTGGTAAAAAAGGTTAATGCCGAAAAGCACCAAAATATTGGTTTGTTATTTGATACTAAAGGGCCAGAATTTCGTAATGGTGAAGTAGTCGAAGGGGGAATTGAACTTATTCCTGGTAAAACTATTAAAGTTGTCAAAGAAAGCGTTGTTGGTAACCAAGAAGAATTTAGTGTTAACCACCCTGAAGCAATTGATTCATTAAACATTGGTGATGTCATTCAATTAGAAAATGGTTTAATGAAAATAAAAGTCATCAAAAAAGAAGACGATAGTGTAACTTGTGAAGTAATCAATGGCGGAGTATTAGGTAACAAAAAAAGTCTATTTGTTCCCGGAGTAAAATTAAATATTCCTTTCATTAGTGAAGATGATGAAGAAGATATTCGTTATGCTGTAAGAAATGATGGTGACTTCTTAGCTCTATCGTTTGTTTCTAGCAAAGAAGATGTCTTAGCTGCTCGTAAAATTATTGAAAGCGAAAACGGCAATATCAAAATCATTTCTAAGATTGAAAGTAAAACAGGTATTGATAACCTTGATGAAATATTAAGTGTTAGCGATGGTGTTATGGTTGCTCGTGGAGATCTTGGAGAAGAAGTGCCAATATCATTACTTCCTGTTTATCAAAAAATGATCATCAGAAAAGCCAGAGAATATGGTAAAGTTTGTATTGTAGCAACGGAAATGCTAGAAAGTATGAAGAAAAATAGTAGACCTACTAGAGCTGAAGTTACCGATGTTGCCAATGCAGTTCTAGATGGAACTGATGCTATTATGCTAAGTGGAGAAACAACTGTAGGAGCTTATCCTGTTGAAGCAGTAAGCTATATGGCTAGTATTGCTAGTGATGCCGAAGATCACAGTGCTAAACATTTTAGTTATAATGGTAAGATTGGTAGAACTGAATGCATTGCTAAAGCTGCTGTCGATTTGACTACATATGTCGATGTAGCTGCTGTTGGTGTAGAATCAATTAGTGGTTATAGTGCTAGAATGATTAGTAACTTCCGTCCTAATGCCCCAATTTTAGCTAATTGTACAACCGAAAAGACGGCGAGAATGCTTGCTTTAAATTATGGCATTTATACATGCATTGTTCCTTTAATGGATGACACTGATGAACTTGTCGATTTAGTTGTAGAAAAGACAAAAGAATTCTTCTCATTAAAAACTAACGACCGAATTGTCGTAACTGGTGGACTTCCTGGTATAGGCAATGAAAGAATAACAAATTTCTTAAAGATGGAAACTATCGAATAAGGTTACTTTTGTAGCCTTTTATTTTGGTTCAAATTATGATAGTATTATATTAGTGATTAATATGATTTTAGACATCAAAGATATTAAAGATTTATTTTCCTATCGAAGCATAGATGCTAACAAATACGATTTTGGCGTTGTAGGTATTATGGGTGGTTCTACTTCATTTAGTGGGGCTTTAAAACTAGCCTCAATGAGTGCTAGTTCCTTGCGTAGTGGAGCAGGATTAGTTAGAGTAATTTTAGAAGAAAACCTAAAAGATGCTATAATGCCATATATACTAGAGCAAACTTTACATGTTTTAAATGATGATTTAGATATTGCTTTACAAAAACTCGATGTTTTAGCAGTTGGTATGGGGTGGGGTCAAGATACATCACGCCATGAATATTTAGAATATATTTTAAATAATTATTCTAAAAAACTAATATTGGATGCTGATGCCTTAAATATTCTTGCTAAAAACCTCAATTTGTTAAATAATACTAAAGCTCAAATTATCCTAACACCCCATTTGCAAGAATTTGCACGCTTACTAAATATAAGTGCCGAAAAAATTCAAAAGAATTGCGAGCAATATGCCGAATATTTTGCTCGTAAACATAATGTAATATTACTTTTAAAAGGCCACACTACAATTGTTACTGATGGGAAAATTACTTATTTAGTGGAATCGGGTTCTCCTGGGATGGCCACTGCTGGTTCTGGGGATGTTTTATCTGGTATTATCGCCGGTTTCCTAGGTTATAATGCATATAATCCTCTAAGTGTTGCCGCCGCGGCTTACTTAGCTGGTCTTGCAGGAACTTTGGCTACTAAAAAGTATACTGATATTGCTGCAATTGCCAGTGATCAAATAGAATTTATTCCTGAAGCCATAAAAATTATTCGAGGTGAACATGAAAAGAATTAATCGTTTTAGTCTTATTCTCTTTCTTAGTACAATTCTTCTTAGTCTGTTTTTAGCAGGTTGGTTTGTAAGTGATGTCATTATTGCTGATGGCAATATCTGTGGCTTTTTAAAAACATACATAAATATCGGTGGAGAAACTGTATGTAAATCTTTTTTGTTAGATTATTTATGGGCAGTCTTTATAAGTATCCTTTATCTCAATTTTTCTATTTCGCCATTATATATCTTTATAATTTATTTAAATATTAGAAGAAAGAAAAATAACAAAAGAATAGAAAATTCCAAGATAATTTACCAACGAGATTTGCCTAAATACAATGCTGCCATCGCCGCATACTTACTCGATGGTATTATCGACGTTAAAAAAGACTTCAATGCTTTATTAATAGAGCTCATGGAAAAGGGAATAATTATTAAAGAAAATGAAGAATATGTAGTAAAAGATATAAACAAATGTCTTCTTTTACATACTGAGACAGAAAAATTTGTGGCATCAAATTTAAATAAAAAAATTAATAAAAGGACATTTAAAAAAGCTGTTTTAAAAGATGCTCAAAATTTAAGTTTAATAACAAAAGGAGATATTCCTATAATTGGTATGCTCTTAGTACTGTTATTTTGCAATCAAATCTATTTGTTTATTTTAGCAGCAATTTATTTTAAAACTTCTTTATTACAAGAACTAGCTTATAAACTTACTCCGAAAGGAGGACAAGAAAAAGATAAAATGCTAAAATTAAAAGCATTCTTACATAACTTTAGTCAAATAGAAAATGTTACATCATTGGAACATAATATATGGGATAGATATCTGCCATTTGCCATAGCACTAGATGAAAGTGATTTCCCTAAATATTAATTTAGTATTACAAAGGAGGTAAAATATGAATATTGCCATTGTTGGTGGAGGTCCTGCAGGTTTTGCAGCCGGAATCTTAGCAAGTAACTCCAATAATCGTGTGGTTATCTTTGAAAAAAATCCGGAGGTATTAAAAAAATTACTTTTGACGGGTAATGGCAAATGCAATTATCGCAATGCTAATCAAAGTCTCGATAAGTACCATACCACTTATCCTGATATCGCTGCTATTATTAACCCTACTAATTTAAAATTAGTTTCTGATTTTTGGAATAATTTAGGGATTATCCCAATTATTAAGAATGGCTATTATTATCCATTCTCCGAAAAAGCCAGTAGCATGAAATCAGCTTTATTAAAAAAGAGCGAAGACTTAGGAATAACCATTAAATGTCATACAGAGATTACTAATATAGAATATAAAGAAAATAAATTTTTAGTTCAAACTTCTAATTTTACTGAAACTTTTGATAAAGTTATTATTGCCACAGGGTCTCTTGCATATCCCAAAACTGGAAGTACTGGATTTGGTTATGAAGTTGCTCAAAAATATAATCATCATATAGTTTCACTAAATCCTTCCCTTGTCCAATTAGTTTCTAATTCTAGTA
Organism: uncultured Bacilli bacterium; assembly: GCA_944363835.1. Lineage (GTDB taxonomy): Bacteria > Bacillota_I > Bacilli_A > RF39 > UBA660 > Onthocola_B. Next base: position 9,384 of record CALVVJ010000012.1, read on the forward strand.
TTACTTCTAATTGGTCCGGAATTAGAAGTAATGTAATTGTAAAACACATCGAAGATAATAAAATTTGTAAAGAAGAATCTGGTGAAATACAGTTAACTGATTATGGTGTAAGTGGAATTTGTATTTTTAATTTAAGTCGTAATATTAGTATTGGCTTAACTAAGGGCAAGAAAGAAAAGATTAGCATTAATTTTGTTCCCTGGTGTCAAAGTAACTTTTTAGAGTTTTTAAATAATCGTCATCAAGAATTACCAAATCGCAATATCACGGAATTATGTGATGCATTTCTAAATTACAAACTTCTTTATGCTATATGCAAGTATAGCCATATTAATCCCGATAAGTCATGGGATAAATTGACAGCAATAGAACAAAAACTATTTGCCCAAAATTTGACAGACTTTGAGTTAATTATAACTGCAACTAAAGATTATAACTATTCTCAAGTTTGTAGTGGTGGTGTATCTCTTGCTGATTTAAATCTCCAAACTTTAGAATCTCTAAAAATCCCTGGATTATATTTTTGTGGTGAAGTATTAGATTTAGATGGTGATTGTGGGGGATACAATTTAACTATTGCCATTCTTAGTGGAATCATCGCTGGTTCTGCTGCCAAGGAGGATATATATGCTTAGTTTAAAAAATGTCAAAGTTCCAATTACTAATCAAAAAGATTTAAAATTAATTATTGCTGAGTATTTACACCTAAATCCTAATAAAATATTATCTTACAAAATTCACAAAGAGTCGATAGATGCTCGTCCTAAGCATGAGTTTTGCTACATCTATGAATTTTATGTTGAATTAGCCAATGAAGAAAAGTATTTGCTTAATAAGTCTATAACCAAAGTAACTGAAGAAAATTATATATTTCCGAGTATTGGTTCTGAAAAAGTTTCAAAAAGACCAATAGTTATCGGCGCAGGTCCTGCCGGTTTATTTGCCACATATATGCTAGCAAAACACGGCTATAAACCAATTTTATTTGAACGAGGAAAAAGTATCGATGAAAGAATAAAAGATGTTGCATCTTTTTGGAATACAGGTGTTCTTTTAAAAAATTCCAATGTGCAATTTGGAGAAGGGGGCGCTGGGACTTTTTCTGATGGTAAATTAAATACTTTAGTTCGCGATAAGTCTCATCGTATGGCTGAAGTATTTCGGATATTTGTTGAATGTGGTGCTCCCGAAAGTATTATGTATAGTAATCATCCCCATATTGGCACAGATAAATTACAAAGTGTCGTCAAAAATATTCGCAAACAAATAATTGCTTGGGGTGGTGAAGTAAAGTTTAACTCTTTTCTAAGTAATATCATAATTGAAAACGGCAAAGTAGTTGGCATTAAAATAAATGATAAAATTATTGAAACAGACATCTTGGTTTTAGCCATCGGCCATAGTGCTAGAGACACTTTTAAAATGCTTTATCAAAATGGCTTAACTCTTATTTCTAAGCCATTTGCAGTAGGTGTAAGAATTGTGCATCCTCAATCTTTAATCGATAAGAACCAATATCCTAGGTTATTTCCTAATTTGCCTGCAGCATCATATAAGCTTACTTATACTAACGCAGATAAAAGGGGAGTATATACATTTTGTATGTGCCCTGGAGGCTACGTAGTAAATGCTACAAGTGAACCCAATAAAGTTACAACTAATGGTATGAGCAATTATAAAAGAGATTCTGGCTATGCAAATAGTGCTATTATTGTAACAGTGAATGATAAAGATTATGGTCAAGATGTTTTTGCGGGATTAAAATTTATGGAACAGATTGAAACAGCTGCTTATAATTTAACTAATGGAGCCATGGCTATCCAAAAATTCTCTGACTATGTAAAAAATATACCATCCGAAGAAATTCCAAATTCAAAAGATTTTTGTTGTGGTAAAGTAACTTTGGTTGATATAAATAAAATATTTCCTTCATATATAAATAATGCCATAAAAAATGGTATAGAATACTTTGATAACAAAATCCCTGGCTTCAAAGATGGTATTATCTTAGCTCCCGAAACTAGAACATCTTCACCAGTTAGAATAGTTAGAAACAATAATTTAGAAAGTAATATCAGCGGTATCTATCCTTGTGGAGAAGGCTCTGGTTATGCCGGAGGTATTACAACATCCGCTATGGATGGTATAAAAGTTGCAGAAGAGATTGCCAAAAAATATAGTAATGTGATATAATGTTCTAGCGAAGTGAGGTGTGAGTGTGAAAACTTTTAAGAAAAACTTACCTGAAGGTGTCAAAAAAGAATTTAGACTTTATAAAGGTGTTAAAGTTAGAGTAGTTAATAAAAATAATAAGAAAAATAAATAAGTTGATCATTTAGGTTAACTTTTTTCTTGACTTTTTTTATAAAACAATTGCAATTATTCAAATAATTCTATATAATTATACTAGAGGTTATGATATGAAAAAGTATTTGTATAGTTATGTTAAGTATGTAGAAGAAAATAAGAGTATAGTAAATCCCGAAGATATGTTAGTAAAAATTAGTTTCTTTCAACATGAAAGATTAATTCATCTAATTATTACATTATTTTATTGTTTGATGTTTTTGGTATTTTTGATTCTCATTTCATTATCATATGTTTTTATAATACCAGCAGCATTATTATTTGTATTTCTATTGTGTTATATAATTCATTATTTTGTATTAGAAAATGGTATTCAATATCTTTATAAATTATATGATACAGTTAATAGCCAAAGAAAGTCTAAAGAAAGAAAAACAATAACTCAAAAGCGCAAGCAATAGCTTGCCTTTTTTTCGCCATTTTTTGACAAAATAAACTAAAATGTGCCAAAATCTCCTATAGACTAGCAAATAGTATTGTGCTAGGATATTTATCCAAGGAGAACTAGCATGAAGAAACATAAAATATTTTTATTATTAATTATAATTTCATTTTTATTTTTTTTAACATTAATATTCATCCCTAAAAATAGTATTATAAACATTTCAAGTAGTATTGGGGAAAATGACCGTTATTCTGAAAAAGAATACTATGGTTACTTAATAATTCCTAGTATTGATATGAATTTAGGATTTTATGATTATGAAAGCCCTCTTAATGATGTCGAATATAACATCGAACTTATTAAAACTCCTATTGAAGATACTTATTTATTGGCAGGACATTCCGGCACAGGAGCTAAAGCCTTATTTAATGATTTACATAATTTAACTATTGGAGCTGATGTTTATTTAAAGATAGATGATATCCAAACCCATTATGTTATTAGTGATATATATCGTGTAGAGAAAATAGGTAGCATTAAATTAAAAAATATACCAGGAATGCTTTATCTAACTACTTGCAATCAAATAATAAAAGGCTATCAACTAGTAATCGAAGGCTCTAAAGTGTAATAATTTAAACATTTATACTGTTAATTTGTTAAGATATTTGTTATAATTTAATGAGTTAGGAGTTAGATTATGGGAAAAACTAGAAGTGAATTGAGAGAAAAAATAATGGTTATTTTATATCAAATAGATATATATAATGAAAGAAAACTCCCGTATGAAATAGATGAAGTAATAAAAAATAATGTCGATATCGAAAATGAATTTGTTAATAGCATTGTCTATGGAGTAGTAACCTATAAAGATGAATTAGATAATTTAGCTAATTCCTTGATGAAAGATTGGACAATTGACCGTATCGATAAATCGGGAGCAGCAATTCTTAGAATGGCTTTATATGAACTTAAGTATACAGATACTCCAGAAGTAGTAGTTATAAATGAAGCTATTGAATTATCCAAAAAGTATAGTGATGAAGCAGTTCGCAAGATTATCAATGCTGTATTAGATAAATATATAAAGGGGTAACTATGGATAAAGAATACTTAAAAATAAGTGAACTTAACAACTACATTAAAAGTGTTTTAGATAAAGATAATTTTTTAAATAAAGTTTACTTAAAAGGAGAAATTAGTAATTTTAAAAATCATACTAGAGGACATCTTTATTTTACTTTAAAGGATGATACTTCTAGAATTAGTGCTGTTATGTTTCAAAGTAGCGCCGTTAAGTTAACGTTTGTCCCTGAAGATGGCATGAATGTTTTAGTTAGTGGAAGAATTTCCGCTTATCCAGCCCAAGGGTCTTATCAAGTTTATGTTGACACAATGGAACCAGATGGTCTCGGAGCCCTTTACATTGAATATGAAAAACTAAAGAAAAAGTTAGCGGCCCAAGGTTTATTTGCGGAAAGCCATAAAGTCCCAATACCAAGATTTCCTGAACGAATTGGGGTTATCACCGCTCCAACTGGTGCAGCTGTCCGGGATATTATGAGTACCATAAAAAGAAGATATCCAATGTGTGAAGCAATTCTTTTTCCTTGTTTAGTTCAAGGTCGTGATGCCGCCCCTGATATTGTAAGACAAATAAAAAGAGCAGATGCTTATGGTGTTGATACGATTATTGTTGGTCGTGGTGGTGGATCTATCGAGGATTTGTGGGCTTTCAATGAAGAAATAGTTGCAGAAGCGATATATGATTGCATTACCCCAATAATTAGTGCTGTTGGTCATGAAATCGATTGGACTATCGCTGACTTTGTCGCAGACCTTCGAGCCCCAACCCCAACTGGAGCAGCAGAAATGGCTGTCCCAACAGTTTTGGACATAAAAACACTTATTGATAATTACAAAATAAGACTAAATAAAAATATTAAAAATATGGTTAATACCAAATTTATCAAACTTAGGAGTTTAAGGCAAAGTTTTATTTTAAAAAATCCAATGAGTATGTACGAAGTAAAAGAACAAAAGTTAGATACTTTAATAGATATTTTAAATAAAGATATAAAAAATATTATAAATGATAAAAATAACTTGTTAAATAAAATAAAATTATCAGTGGTATTGCAAAATCCAGAGAATTTAATTAAGGATAAAAAAGTTAAATTTGATTTATTAGTAAATACTTTAAAGTTAGTTAACCCCTTGGGCATCCTTGATAAAGGCTATTCTTTAGTTCAAATAGACAATAAAATAATTAAATCAAGTAGCGATGTAAAAGTAAATGATATACTTAACATTAGATTACATGAAGGTAGTATTAAAGCAGAAGTAAAAGAAGTAGAAAAGAAAAATTGAGTTTTGTAACCGATTGAAAGGTTAGTAAATTGGTGAAGTGTACGAAAAAAACGGACAGTTGAAATTAAGTTTAGATAATATATATAAATAAAATTATGGAGGGAAAATAATGGAAATGGAAAAGACATTTGAAAATGCATTACAAGAATTAGAAGTTATAGTAAAAGAATTAGAAAGTGGCAATGTCGATTTAGATAATGCTATTAATAAATATACTGAAGCTATGAAACTTGCTAAATTTTGTAGTGAAAAGTTAAGTGATGCAACAGCTAAAGTTAATAAAATTTTAACTGAAGATAATGAATTAAAAGAATTTAATGCTGAATAGGGAGGAAAATTATGGAAGTTAAAGAAATAACTAATCGTGATGTCGATTTTGCAAAATGGTATACTGATGTTTGTAAAAAAGCCGATTTAGTTGATTATTCGACTGTTAAAGGCAGCATGATTATAAGACCTCTTGGCTATGCTATTTGGGAAAGCATGCAAAGTGTACTTGATAAGATGTTTAAAGAAACAGGTCACGAAAATGTACAAATGCCAATGTTCATCCCTGAATCTTTACTTAATGTTGAAAAAGAACATGTCGAGGGTTTTGCTCCCGAAGCAGCATGGGTTACATATGGTGGCAGTGAAAAACTAGAAGAAAGGATGTGCGTGCGTCCTACTAGTGAAGTATTATTTTGCGATCATTACAAAAAGATAATTAAAACTTATCGAGATTTACCTAAATTATATAACCAATGGTGCACAATAGTTAGATGGGAAAAAACTACAAGGCCTTTCCTTCGAAGTAGAGAAATTTTGTGGCAAGAAGGCCATACAATGCACAGAACTGCCGAAGAAGCTACCGAAGAAACATTAAGAATGTTTAATGTCTATAAAACTTTCCAAGAAGATTATTTAGCTATACCGGTAATTACAGGTAAAAAGACAGAAAAAGAAAAATTTGCTGGAGCAGAAGCAACATATACCTTAGAAGCTATGATGTATGATGGCTATGCCCTACAAAATGGCACAAGTCATTATTTTGGCAATCATTTTGCTGAAGCTTTTGGTATAAGATTTACTGATGCTGATAATACTTTAAAGACACCATATCAAACTAGTTGGGGTGTTTCTACTAGAATGATCGGAGCCATCATCATGGTGCATGGCGATGATCGTGGCCTTGTTCTTCCGCCAAAGATTGCCCCATTTAAAGTAATGATTATTCCAATCGGCGATGTAGCTGATAAGTTAGAGATATTAAAAGAAGAGTTAAATAAAGAAGAAATTAGTTTTAAAGTAGACGATTCTAATAAGACTCCAGGTTTTAAATTTGCTGAAGCCGAAGTAAAAGGATACCCAATTAGAATTGAACTAGGAAAACGTGATTTAGAAGAAGATAAGGTTACTTTAGTAAGAAGAGACACTTTGGAAAAAATAACTGTACCATTTAACGAAGTACCGAAAAAAATAACCGAACTATTGGAAGTTATTCAAAAAGACATGTATGAAAAAGCCAAAGCCCGTCGCAATAGTATGATATATACTGCAAGTAATTATGACGAATTAAAAGAAATAGCTGCTACCAAACCAGGCTTTATAAAAATCAATTGGTGTGGTGATGTAGCATGCGAAAATAAAATAAAAGACGATACTACTTTAAAAAGCCGTTGTTTAATTGAAGATGAACAAGTAGATGGTCCATGTGTTGTTTGTGGTAAAAAAGCAGTGACAAAACTTTACATAGGTAAACAATATTAATATAAATAATCACCTAATAATAGTCTATAATATTATTAGGTGATTTATTTTATGAGAAAAAATATAATCGTATGTTTAGTTTTATTGTTAACCCTATTAATACCCGGAGGCTTGTATTTATTTAAAACTTTAAATGCTAATAAAGAAACCCCAGAAACTAATATTTCTAAAGATGAAGAAATAATTTTGGATAATAATGATACCGATAAAATAGAAGAATACATTGCTAATATGACATTAGAAGAAAAAGTAGGGCAAATGTTTATGGTAAGGCATCCTCTTGATTCTGGTGAGGATTACATAACGAAGTATCATCTAGGCGGTTATATCTTCTTTGCTAGGGACTTTGAAGATAAAACAAAAGAGGAAATTGTAAATATGATTACTTCTTATCAAGAGAGATCAAAAATACCAATGCTCATGGGAGTAGATGAAGAAGGCGGAACTGTTAATAGACTTAGTAAATATTCCAAATTTAGAACAGAACCATTTAAATCTAGTCAAGAATTATACCAAGAAGGTGGCTTTGAACTTATCGAAAAAGATACCATTGAAAAAGCCCATTTTTTACAAAGTTTTGGCATTAACACAAATTTTGCTCCCGTTGTAGATGTTTCTACTAATCCTGCTGACTATATGTTTAAAAGAAGCTTTGGCCAAAATGCTACTCTTACTAGCAAATATGCTGAAGTGGTTGTTAGTGCTATGAAAAAATCTGGCATCGCTTCGGTATTGAAGCATTTTCCTGGTTATGGTAATAATGTTGATACCCACACAGGTATTTCCATAGATGATAGAAGTTACGAAACCTTTTTAGAAAATGATTTTTTACCATTTATGGCTGGCATTGAAAGGGGCGCAGATATCGTATTAGTTTCTCATAATATCATTAATTCAATGGATTCAGAAAATCCTGCCTCATTATCAAAAAAAGTACATGATATATTAAGAAATGAATTAAATTTTACAGGAGTAATTATAACTGACGATTTACAAATGGATGCTATCTATGATTATGTAGATAACGAAGAAGCCGCAATAAAAGCCATTTTGGCTGGCAATGATTTAATATGTACTACTGATTTTGAAACTCAAATACCAGCAGTAATTGCAGCAGTTCAAAATGGTACTATTTCCCTAAACCAAATTGATGAATCTGTTTATAGAATTATCAAATTAAAGTCAAATCTTGGATTATTAGAAATTTGATATTGCATATTTATAATTGTTATATTATACTTAAAGTGTAAATATTATTGGCTGCTAGATAATATTTACACAGTCATTTGGTGCTATACACTTTCTATTAATACATTTGTTTTTTGAATCTTTTATAAAATAGTAGGGTGGCGACCATCCGAAATTGGTCTATGGAGAGTCCAATGGACTCTGTGAAGTAGAAAAAATTGTTTATGTTATACCAAGTGACGAAAAAAAATCTGTTGTGTTGTTGTAAAAGATAAAAGTTCCCGTTTCTGGGAACTTTTATCATTATATCTCTTTTCTATTGATATTTTGAGTAGTTAAAGTTTCATCTAATTTCTTATTATAAAATAAAATTTCATAGCCACACTCGTTGGCTATTTTTTCAATTGTAGCAAAATCCGGTTGGCGCGATTCTGTTTCATATTGCGAAATCGTATTTTTGGCATATCCCACTAATTTTCCAATTTGTTCCTGACTTAAATTATTTTTTCTTCTCATTGTTTTTAAAATGCTTCCGACCATTGTTAATCACCAATCTGATTATCTCATTTAAAAAATTAAAATACTTGACATATCTCAAAATGAATACTATAATTTAAATATAATATCACAATATGAGATGATTTGGAAAGCGAGTGAATAGAAATGCTGAAATTAAGTAAGAAAATATCAATTATAATTTTATCTTTAGGCGTATTATTAATTACAATCTTAATAGGAGGGTATCTTATAACTAATTTTAATTCAAATGATGTTTTAGTTGATGATTTTACATCTCCGATAATTAACTCCAACACTTTAACTATGATGTATGAAACATAATCCGGAAGTGGAGAATACCAAACATCTAGTGATACAACCTGGCCTAAAGAAGGCTATACTTTTAATGAAAAACTATCTAAATGTGAAAGGGGTAGTACTCTTAGTTGGGATGAAGAAAATAAGAAAGTTTTACTTCAAGCAAATACTCTGATAAATGTTATGTGTATTTTGATAAGTATGAAATTCCTATCGTTAATAAAGTAACATCAAGTAATGTTAAATACAATTCTATAACTTTAAGTGTCGATGCTGCATCAAAAGTAAGCACTATTGCCAAATATTACTACTCTAAAGATAATGGCCAAAGTTACATCGAAACCACAACCAATCAGTATATTTTTAATGATTTAGAATCTAATAAGACTTATAATTTTAAAGTCTATGTTAAAGATGCCAATGGCATAGCATCTAAAGAATATAGCCTAAACGTTAGTACATCAACATATGTAAATCCAAGTATAACTAAAGTGACAATAAGTAATATAAGTGCTACAAGTATAACATTAAATGTAACCGCAACAGCTGGATCAAATAGCATAAGTAAATATTATTATTCAAATAATAATGGTAGTACATGGGTAAATAGCACAAGTAGCAGCTATACCTTTAATAATTTAACAGCAGGAAAGTCAGATATATTTAAAGTATATGTCGTAGATAGTGCTAATCACCAATCTAATCAATATACGATTGATTACTGAGGTAGCAACATCAGGAATAAAGTTTAAAATAGAGGGCGTTACATATTATGGTAATCCTTATGCTTCATATGCTACATGGGAAAGTTGGGTTGATAGTCAATATAACAACTCTCCGTATGGTTTGTGGAATAATGGTAATTATATTGAAGCCTCATTAGCTGAAGGCCAAGTTATAGCAGATGATAGTGGACCAGTTAACTCATCAGATGAAATAAGAGATGGTGAAGAATACTATTTAATGTATTACGGAGGATAGATACTAAGCCAATAATTGGTTTAGTATTTTCTTTTGTATTTACCATAATAATTATAGATGGTGATAAAATGAAGAAATTTAAAATATTTTTATTAAGTTTGTTGCTTATACCCATAAATGCCTTAGCCTATTCTGATTATATTATTCCTGGAGGTGAAACATTGGGAATCGAAATCAATTCTGATGGAATAATGGTTATTGGCTTTTACCAAATAAATGGTAAATACAACAAAGGAGACCCCAATATTAAGGCTGGCGATTACATAACTGCCATAAACGGTACACCTGTTAATACAGTTGATGAACTAACTGCTGCTATTGAAGATAATATCTCCGATGGCTTTGTGGAAGTAACCTATAACCGCAATGGTAAAGCGAAAACCAGTGAATTAGAACTCATTAAAGATGATGGCATTTATAAAACTGGTTTATATGTAAAGGATTCTATAACAGGTATAGGAACACTTTCTTATATTGACCCCGAAACTAAAGTTTTTGGTGCTTTAGGTCATGAAATTATCGAATCAAATACCAATGCTTTAGTAGAAATTCGCAGTGGCATAATATTTCGAAATTTTATAATTGGCATCGACAAAAGTGCTAGCGGTATACCAGGAAGCAAAAACGCCAAGTTTTACTATGATACAATATATGGAAGTATTACTAAAAATACCAATGTAGGAATATATGGAATTTATGATAGTCAATTACCTGATAAAAAATTATATGAGGTAGCAGAGCCAAGTGAAGTTAAAACGGGTGAAGCCACTATATATACAGTATTAGATGGTGAAGAGATAAATACTTATAGCATAAATATAACCAGTATTGATGAGACTGCCAGTATAAAAAATATATCTTTTGCTATAACTGACGATGAACTACTTTCTAAAACTGGAGGAGTTGTCCAAGGCATGAGTGGTTCACCAATTATTCAAGACGATAAAATAATCGGTGCTGTAACACATGTGGTAATTGATAATCCCACTACTGGATACGGAATATTTATAACAACAATGCTAGAAGAGGGCGAAAAATAGCCTTCTTTTTTTAAAAAAAAGCGAATCATTAAGATTCACCATAAAACTTTGTTAAAAATTCCTCTAACCATTTATCAGTCATTTCAATAGATTTAATACTGACTCTTTCATTAATCGAATGAGCGTCTTTTATATCCGGAGCAATAATAGCAATGTCTAAATCCGGTCTTTTTTCTTGAAAAAATCCTGCTTCAACAGTTATATGTAGTGACTTTGCTAAAGCTTTCTCTTGATAAGGACATACTGCAATTAGGTTTTGTATTAACAAAGATGACTTATCAGAATAAAACCCAGGTTGATATCCTATAACGTTTAAATTAAAGCCATAATCTTTTCCATAATTTTTTAGCATTTCCAAAGCTTCCAAAGCCTCTTCTTTAATAGAACTACGCATGCCGATTTCTAAATGAATATCATTTATCGCTCCTAAATTAAGAGAAGTAGTAACTTCATGCTGTTCGTTATAATCCAACCCTTTGCTAGGAAAATTTATAATGAATTCCAAATATTTATTTGAATTCATCATTGCTGTGTCATGGGATTGAACTTTTTCTATCGAAAGTGCCAAATTAGGAAATGCATCTTGATACTTATTGATAAAAGCGTCTTTTAACTTGATATTAGCATCATCTTCAATATTAATTACTGCTTCAACTTGAGTAGGGAAGACATTATTTTTAGTTCCGCCATTAAAACTAACAATTTCAGCATTTATACTTTGTAAAAATTCTGCTAGCATAATTATAGCATTACCTCGATTTTTATCTAAATCATATCCTGAATGTCCACCGGGTAGCCCTCCAAGTTTTACTTTATAAGAGTGCGAATAAGAACTTTTCATCATATCTTTATCTTTATCCATAACTAAATCATAATAAGCAGCTGAGGCACAAATTATCATGTCTTCATCAAAGCCATCTAAATTCAAAAGATATTTTCCTTTTAATTGCTTAATGTCAAAATTTTGGGCACCAATCATCGTAGTTTCTTCACTAGTTGTAAATACCGCTTCGATATTAACAGGAATGTCACTATCCAAAATATTTAAAATTTGCGCAACCCCAATGCCATTGTCTGCTCCCAAAGTGGTACCATTAGCTTGTAAATAGCCATCTTTTTCTATTACTTCGATGCCTTCCTTTTGAAAGTCAAAATCTCTATTACTTACACAAACCATATCTGTATGGGCTTGAAGGATCAATGGCTCTTTATCAATTGTTCGTTTTTTTATTAAAACGTTATTATATTTGTCTTTTTGATACTCTAAGTTTCTTTCTCGCGCAAATTCACAC
>CALVVJ010000013.1 GCA_944363835.1 uncultured Bacilli bacterium
CATAATCACTCACATACATTAATCCTATTTTTTTTTTTTTTTTTGTATTTGCTTTATTTGCTCCTACTTCATAACTATATGCTGTTGTTACTGGAGCACTAATTACATTTGCATCCGTTGCTCCTCCAACTTGCCATGTCGTTGTTGCTATTTTATCTGTCCATTCACTTCCCAAAGCATTCAAATAATTTGTGTTTAAATTCACCGTATTTAAGTTACTTTGGCTCCATGTATTATTATATGTACTAATATTCCAGTAATATCTATTTATTGTTTCCTTATTTCCTTTATAATTTGCATAGTCTGTTTTATTATATACACTTGAATTATAATCTCCATCTGTTCCTAACAAATCACTATTGGCAAAATCGGCCTTAATTAACTTCACTTGTCCATTAAATACTCCGATTACTCTATATAAATTATCTGCTGGACAACTTTCTTCATCAGAACCAAAGCACACATAGTTGTTTGGATTTGCTCCGGCATATCTATAACTATTATCATTTGCTCCATTTGTTAAGTCTGCATCATGATAATATAATCCATTTTCTCCATCTGTGGTATATAGACTTGCTATATATTCTGCTGCATTTCCTAATGTTGTAACCATTGATTCTTCTTGAACTATTAACGTTGCATTAAATGTCTTTCCTGTGTTTTTATTTTGGTCACTATCTAAGTTTACAAATATTACTTCTATCTTCCATTCTTGTTCTTCTGTTCCTGTTGATGTTATTTCATAATTATCTGCTATTGTGATAAGACCTGTTTGTGTTGTGATATCAAATCCTGTTACTTCATTATCTCCAGTTCCACTTGTCTTTCTTTCTAAACTTCCTAGTGTTGTTACTTCTGTTTCATCTGGGTCTGTTATCTTAAGTAATATTTCTGCTTGATTATCTTCTGTTGTATATTCAAAATCATTACTTGTAATATTTAAATATACATAATAATTTCTTGTTGCAGTATTCGTTGCATTATTTGCAGTTAATATTGCTTTTGTTGTAGTACTACCACTTTTGTTGCTCATACCTTGTGCAAAATCTTCTTGGTTTGCAGTTAAACTTATTGCATTACCTACTTGAAATGATAAGTTATCGGTAGTATTAGTTGTTGCATTAATATCGACATTTCCAGTTCCTCCACCTTGAGCTGTGAAATAGGCATATGTTGCTCCAACTACTACAGCTATAAATGTTAGTACTCCTAAGAATGATAATGCTAACACTTTCTTTTCATTTGGTTTCTTTTCCATACAAAATATACACTCCTTCTAAAATTTCTAATAACAGTATAACATGTTGCATTTACTTATTTTGTCGAACCCCTGTATACTATCAAATTATTTTTTGCTAGTTGTGGACTAGCGTTATTATAATCATTTTAGAAATATTTTTTCTAAAAGTCAATAAGCATATTTATTTTATTGTAAACAAAAAAAACAAGTAACTTGTACTTGAATTTATAAGAATGGTAAAGTCTTTCTTTTAACACCGCCATTAACTTCATAGCAACTATTAATAATTATAAAAGCATTAGGATCTATTTCTAATATTTTTTGTTTAAATAAATAATAATCTCTATTAGATACTACACACATAATCATAAAGTTTCTTTTCTTTGAATACCCTCCACGACTTGGAATACTAGTAAATCCTGTTTGAAAATCATTTAAGATAAGTTTCTTCAATTTTCTAACCTTTTTAGTATATATATAAAATACTTTACTATCAGATAAACCAAACATTATCTTATCTATAAAATATGTTGAACAAATAAGTATTATAAAAGAATATACTCCTTTATTAAAACCAAATACAAACATTCCAATTAAAATTATCACACTATTAGCGACAATCATCGACTTTGATTCACTAATCTTCATATATTTATTTAATATTTGCATAATTATATCACTACCACCAGTTGAAAAACCAGTTCGATAAATAAGGCCACTACTAACACCATATAAGATAATTGCAAATAACAAAATCAAATAAAAATCATCACCAATAATATAATTATTTAAAAAGGTTGCAACAGGATTAGTAACAGTTATCATCACCGGATACAAAATAGAACCTGCAATATTCTTTTTAGTAATTTTCCATCCCAAAAATATAAAGCCTAAAACTAATAATATACCATTAGTTATATAAATAAAAGCATTAGCATTCCAACCAAATACACGTTGAACAACTATAGCAATACCACTAAATCCCGATACTACTAAATCATTAGGAATTAAAAATAAATTAAAGCACAAAGCATAAAGAAAAACTCCTACAACAAAAAATGTTCCTTCAACAATAGCATCTTTAATATCCATATTACTTATCTTCATCATACTCACCTATTGTAATAATTATAAAGCATTATACAGTTTTTAGCAATTATTAAAAACAAATTGCATATTATGTTTTAGAGGTGAATTTTATTATGAATGGAAGTTATTATCAAAATCCAACTTTTCCTAGCAATAACTATGGTACTCCGCCAGGAAATATTTCTATTAATGAAGTAAATACTCCAAATATACCTAGAGAACAAAGTTATATTGAAAATATTTTAAGACTTAATAAAGGTCAAAAAGTCAAAGCATATGTATCATATCCAGATAGTAGTGCCTGGCAAAATAAAGTTTATGAAGGAATAATTGAAGAAGCCGGTAAAGACCATTTGATAATACGTGATACAATGAATAACATATGGTACTTAATAAGAATTATTTATTTAAACTATGTTGAATTTATGGATCCAATTGTCTACTCCCATGCTTATTCTGATAAAACATATTAAAAGAATCGCCGCAACGATTCTTTATTATTTATCTAGAACTAGAAATATAATTTTTAGCTATTTCTTCACTTCGCACAGAAATTAAAGATAATGCTTTAGCAAATGCTTCTTTATTGCTATTTATGGTTTTAGCATAAGTATTCCTGTCTCCATAAGGAGCTATAGGATTACCTCCCATTACAGAAAGTTCTACTAATAAGACCACTGGCAAATAACTCCGCATCAAATCTCCACACCCAGTAATACTTGGTTCATCTAAGTAAGATCTACCACCAGTAGCATAACCACATGCATCCCCATAACAATTAGCAACTTCCATATTTATTTCATTATTACGTTCATAATTTTCACTGTCAACAAATTTATAAGGACGATGATATACAACTCCACCAGTACCATGGTAAGTAAATAAACCTACAAATGATTCACTTTCATGTAAATTAGTTAACATAGTTAAAAGAGCTAAATTTTCTGGTTCAAATTCAAAATGGTCCGCATCTTTTCTAGGACATCCTATTGGTGAAGGAACATTCGTAGGCAAATTATTATATCTAGACCCAGCATAAGTTAAAACACCGCTTTGGGCAAACATAGTCTCATTTTTAGGATTTTCTGGAGTATTAGCATTTAAATCTACACCACTTCCATTTGCTGACCAATTAATCATTGCTCCCGCTGGATAATGATAAGTTTCCCACAATTTCTTAACACTTTCTTTAAGTTCATAATCCTCATCACTTAAATCATCCGGAGTAACACTAGCAAACATTGCTTGATGTCTTTTTATTCCTCTATCTTGAGGATTAGCTCGAGCATCAATATCATCCTGCCGAAAATTTGCCCAATAATCATGACATATTTTTTCTACTTCTTCATCGCTAGTACCATCGGGAATAACCTTTTTTATAGCAGTTGTACTTATTACAAAACCTTCCGGATTTTGTAAAGGAATAAAATCTATTGTAAATTCTTCGGGATTAAAATGTGCAAATTCGCCTTCACCCTTAGCAATACTTCCCATAAGTTGTGTAACAAAATCGACACCAATAATTTCATTACCATGAGTTCCACCCATAACAACTAAATGCTTAGGTCCATAGCCAATTGTATAATGGTCAACAGGAAAATCACATCTAGTATAAACTAATGGTGCTTGTTTAATAACTTGAAAAACATTGTTATTATCCTCTAATATTTCTGCAATTCTATCTTGATATTTTTGATAATCTAATAACTCATACTTCATAAGTTCTCCTTAATAATAATACTTAAAATTACTTTTTTCATATCCTAATGTTGTAAAATCACCATGTCCAGGATAAAGAACTATATCATCTGGATAATTCTTTATTAATTCTAAACTTTTTATCATCTCTTTAGCACTACCACTTGGTAAATCAGTTCTACCAATACTATTTAAAAATATAAAATCCCCTACAAACATAACTTTATCATCTTTAAAATAATATACTACAGAGTCACTACTATGCCCCGGTACTTCTATTACTTGATAATTGAATCCTTCAATTACTTTACTTTCCTTTATTTTAAAATAATTCTCTATTTCCTTTAATGCCCCAATATGATCAAAATGATGATGGGTAATTAATACTCCCACCACATTTTTATTTTGACAAGCAGCAATGATTTTTTCGGCTTCATCTCCCGGATCAATTATAATTGTCTTGTTATTTTTTGTAACAATATAACAATTCTCTTCTAAAGACCCTACAATTACTCTATCTATTTTCATGATGCCAAACAAGTATAATATTGATCAGTAAATCTAGATTGATCATATAATTCAACATCACTTTTTTGCAATTCTTCTCCATAATCAAGATATTTATTCAAAATCATGTACTTTCCATCAGTAATAGAAATTGTATATCCACTAGTTGAATCTGATTCAACTTTACCCCAAACTGTGCCATCATTTCCAAGTTGATCTAATGTTATACAAGCCCCTGGATAAACAGAATAAGATGCTGTACTAGCATTAATTTGGGCAATTAACAAAAATTGTTGTGCTTCTAATCCTTCACTAACTTCTGGAGCAATGCTACCAAGAATATTCATTAAATTTTCTGAAATCTCATTTTCATCAACTGTAGTTAAAGTATTCATATCTTTAGCACCACTAAATGTCTTCTCTTTTACTAAATCACTGCCATTTTGACTATTTAAATTAAAATCTAAATTAATAGAATATTCCCCCGAACTAATTGCTAAGCTTCCATTACTCTTAACCTCACTATTACTAATTTTTTCTGCAGTTAAATCAAGATTTATAGTTGTTTTAGAAGTTTCATTATTACTTATCAATTCCATTGCAATATTTTTTACAGTATCACTGGCATTAGTTATATCCAAACTAATTATATTTCCATCAGATTCAAAACTTGTTTTCATAGTATAATCTTTTGTATTAAAGGTTATATCAAAATTACCAGTATTAGTATCAGTATTTTTTATCGTTACATTATCTCCATCAACAGTTACTTTAGCAACTACTTCATCATCTATCTTTAAATCAAAGTTATTTTTAGAGTTTTCTACTAAACTAATTTCTGAATCTTCAATCGCTAAAGTAAAGCCTTTTAAATCACCACTTGGAATACTAACAGTTACTTCAAAAACCATATTACTTAAATTATCTGCACTTACAGTTGTATCACTAACTCCTAGCATTTCCAAAAAATCTATCATATTTTGATCTTGTTCAATTAATTCATTTAATTTACTTGCAAATTTTTCTTTATTATTATCATTAATTTCATACTTATACACAGCATTTAATCCCTTTATAGAACTACTCATATCTGCTTCTTTTAAAGCAAGTCCCAAATATTCTACAAAATTAACAATAGCCTTTTTATAATTTTCTATATTAATATCTTCCATATCCAAACTAGCAAACGGATTATCTTCTAAGTCCATATAAAGTGGTGTACTATATATATCTTTAGCATCAAAATACATTCTACTATTATTAATATATAAGTTTGCAGAGTAATCTTCTAATCCAAAATTAATATCTACTATTTCCTTTGTTAAAGAAGAGCCAATTTCAAAGTTTAATTTCAAACCATTTAAAGCAGCCATTTCTTCAGCATTAGAATTAATAGTAACATCTCCACTTACTATAGAATCACTACTATTATTATAATTTGTTTCTGCAAATACTTCATTTACAAATGTCGTTATTTCATCAACCTTTTCATCGATATATTTTGAAGCAGTAAAACCAACCTTAATATATACAAAAATAGCAATTATAGCTAAAATAATAACCCCTACAATTATACCAATAATAATAAATAGTTTCTTACGACTTTTATTGTTATTATTATTTACATTGTTATCTGCTGGTAATACTTCACTACTATTTATACTTGTCATATTTTCATTGCCAACAGTTCCAATAACTTCACTATTCATCATCGGTGGAATATTATTCATATCATTTGTTAAATTATCAGTAGCATTTATACTTTCAGTACCAATATTATTGTTCACTAAATTATTTGCACTCAAATCATTAGTATTATTTACCCCTCCCATTTCTAAATTATTAGTGGTTGGAATATCATTTCCAACATTTTGATTGTCTTGACTAAACACATCATTTTTCATATAAAATCATACCCTTTCTATTAATTATATTAAAATTATATCATTATTTTCGACAAATTCCAACCAAGAAAAAAACCGATATGTAAATATCAGTCTAATCAAACCATTGAGTTCTTGAATAGAACCATACTCCTTTATTAGGAAAACCTGGAGGTTCAATACTATGGGCATCATTTGATGATACGCTTAAATTAACACCTTCACTTAATTGAAAATGTAAATGCGTTCCTGTAGTACATTTTCCTTTCATATCCCAATTCCAAGTTTTGGAGCCACCACCAACAGTAGCAATAACCGTATTAGGTCCAACTCTATCACCAACAGAAACATTTATATCTAAAACATGAACATACATTGCAGTATAAGTTTTCCCTAAAATATTATATTCCACATAGATAATATTACCACCACAAGATTTTTCACCGGTTGTTTCCCATTTAGTTTTAGCATCCCTAATTGCTCTTACTACGCCAGTACCAATAGAATAAACTGGAGTACCTTCACTAATACCCGCTAAGTCGATACCATCGTGCCAAGAGCCACCATTAAAAGATCTCCATCCATATGCACTACTTACATATGCTTTAGTTAATGGCTTTAACCAAGTAGAATTATATCCAGTACCACCTTCACAAACAGATAAAATATCACTATCTTTACATCCAATATCTTCATAGTATTTTATTTGTTGTTCAGCATAAGTAATTCTATCATCAATAGTTTCCGTTGCATCAACTATTCCTGCTAAATTATTTTCTAATTCAGCAATCTTAACTCTATTTTCTTCAATCTTCTTTTCTAATTCATTTTGTTTCTTTAAAAGATCAACTTGCAAACTTTCATTTTCTTCAATCAAATCTTCTAATTCAATCAGTTTTTCTTGATTATATTTAGACAATTGTTCAATAGCATCTGCCCGCATTATAAGCTCTGTCATGCTGCTAGAATCAGTAATAAATTCCATATACGTATTATTACCATTCATAATTTGATAAAAATTCATCAATTCTTGTGTTTGCTCATCAAGTTCAGCAATTCTTTGATTATAATCCTCTATTTGAGCTTTAGCATTTTCTATATCATTTTTAGCATTTGCTATATCCTTATTTGCTTGCTCAATTTCTTGACGCTTAGAATTAATCTCTCCTTGCGTCATTTCCCCTTCAGCTTCACTCTCTCTTTTTTGCCTTTTTAAATCTGCCAAAACATTTTTTAAATCTTGTAATGTTTCTGCTTCTTCAATCTCCATAGCCTTTACACTCATCGGCTCTAAAATATAAACACTCAATAATAAAAAGACAAAAATATATCTTATAAAATAATTACATAATTTTTTTATATTCAATATATTCACTTCCTTAAATTAAATCTTCAAATATTTTCTTACTGCCTTTAAGCTACCTAACATACCTACTACGGCACCTAAAACCACTAAAACTAGTGATACCCAAAATACAAAATTATAAGGCTTAATTAACACAATCATATTAGAGAATATATGTCCATTTAAAGCACCATATAAAATTACATAACCATAAATAGTAATACATATTGGAATAATTGCTCCAATTACACCAATAATAAATCCTTCAAAAATAAATGGTAACTTAATAGCAATGTTACTTGCTCCAACTAAACGCATTATTTCTATAGCATTTCTTCTACTAAATATTGTAAGTTTTATAGTATTACTAATTAAGAATGCTGTAACTAATATTAAAGCAATTACAATTACTACTACTACTTTTTCAACAACATCAAATGCAGAAATAATATCATCAACCATGCCTTCACCATATTTTACAGTATCAACACCACTAATCGATTTAACATATTCGGCAGTATCTGATAAATGATCGACATCATTTACTCTTATGATAAAGGAATTCATCAACGGATTTTCATCCAAATAATTTAATACTGTTTCAAAAGTATCGTCATATTCACTCATTTCTTCTTTCCATTCAGTATTACTTTTAAAAGTTACCTCTGCCACATTTTCTTGACTATCTATATCAGCTCTTATATTATTTATTTGTTCTTCAGTTACTTCATCATCCAAATACACCACAATACTAAGCTCATCTTCAATTGATTTAGTAGCATTTTCAATATTTGCGGCACAAATCAAAGCTACTGACACTAATATCAACGTAATAGTTGTACACATAATCGATGCAAAACTCAAACTAAAATTTCTAAGTACACTTTTAAAAGCATCTCGAATGCTTCTTATAAAAATCCTAACTGCCCTCATGTGTTTTATAACTTCCTTTCGCATAATCGCCAGCTAAAACGCCATGCTCAATTAATAGAACTCTTTTCTTCATTCTATTAACAATATCCCTATCATGAGTTGCCATGATAATAGTAGTCCCCAAATCTTTATTGATTCCTTCGATAACTTTCATTATTTCTTTACTAGTATCTGGGTCTAAATTTCCGGTTGGTTCATCACAAATTAACAATTTAGGTCTATTGACTATAGCCCTGGCAATACATACTCTTTGTTGTTCACCACCTGATAATTCTCCAGGAAAAGATCTAATTTTATCCTTTAATCCAACTCTTTCCAAAGCGCTAACTACTTTAGGACGAATTTCTTTATCCTTCATTCCTACACATTCCAAAGCAAAAGCCACATTTTCATACACAGTCATTTTTGGCAATAACTTAAAATCTTGGAATACTATGCCAATCTTTCTTCTAAGTTTATACACTTTCCCATTTCTAATTTTTCCAACATTAAGACCACCAACCATGACAGTCCCACTTGTTGGTTTTTCTTCTCTATATAATGTTTTAATAAATGTCGATTTACCACTTGCAGTTAAACCAATAACAAAGACAAATTCGCCCTTCTCAATCGAAACAGAGACATCTGCTAAAGCAGTAACACCATTTTTATAAACTTTATTAACATTTTTTAATTCAATAAACTTCATATGGTCCTCCATAATAAATTATAACATTAAAAAAACGTAAAATAAATGGAAAAATTGTGAAATCCTAACTATTTTCCTTTACTTTACGTAATTTACGATAACACTTTAACATCGTTGGTAAAACTTTATACAACAATTTTTTATTTACTAAATCAAATTCCCCAATAAATTCAATATATTGGTCCCCAAATTTTCTTTTAAAATCGTGAAGTTTAGCCAAATTCTTATAAGTTGTATGAGGGTCTCCTGGAGTACCAAATAAATCAAAAAATTCATAACCATGATTGTATGCATCTTTTATGGCTTCATAATAACTTCTTGTAACAGCAAAAGTAATATTTGCTAACTCATCACTGCCAATAAACATACTCCATGCCCTATTTTTAGTATATGTACAAATTAAAGAACAAACAACACATTCATCTTTATCGATATTTTGAAAAATTTCTAAATCTTTTTCTAATCTTGCCAATTTATTTTTTAAATCTTCTACTCTTTTCTTAGCAGTTTCCAATTCTTTCTTTACTTTTACAATTTCTTCGCTTATAGTTTTGGTAAGTTCCTTAGGTTTAATGGAAACATTAAAGTATTTAACCGCTCCCTCTTTCTTAAGTTCTTCGGTAAAAACTTCATAATACTTTAATGTATGAGGATTAAAATCATCTTTAGAACTATTACATTGAACTAACCTATAAAAATCTTCTATTTTTTCTTCATTATCTATCTTCAAATTATAAGTCTCACTTCTTTTAACAGACTTAATAAATGATTTAGACATCGCATTTTCAACATCTGTCCATTCTCTTTTTAAATTAATTCTAAAAGTATATCGTGGTTGATTGCCTTCATAAAGACGATAAAATCCCGTATGATGATATCCAAGACTTAACATATAATTATAAAGTTCATAATTATTTTTTCCCCTTTCTATTGGCTTAGCTTCACTATCGATATCTTGATAAGGAATATCTGGATCAAACTTAATATATATAATCTTTTTTTTCTTCATAAATTCTCTTAAGTATTTAGTAAATTCTGCAATTACTTCTTTATTTTTATAATCCGCTATAAATCCCCGTGGAGAATACCCATAACTATAACCAAAAGGAGTATTTCGAAGCAATACCAATGCTGTTGCCACTAATTTACCGTTTTCATCTTCCATTCCTACATAATTAGGAATTTGCCCCTTAATTCTTCGACAAAATTCACCCCAAGCATAACTTTGCAAAAAATGTGATTTTTCATGCATACTTGTAAATGCAACATACTTATCTCGTTCTACATTTTCGATAAATTTCATTTTCTCACCTAACTTTACTTTTTAATTTATAAATAAAACTTACTAATCCCTTTGTATAAATTGTATATTCTCCAACTAATTCCTCAACATAACCGTTAAATCCTCTTTTAAACAAATAAATTCCATAATCTTTATCGTTTTTATCTCGATAATTCATTATACCAAAGAAATTATGTCGTCGATACCCATTATTAATGGCATATTTAATGACATTCCATTGAATCAAATATTGCCCTCCGAATTCATTTAATTCATCATAACTCCCACTAAACAAATAAATTGTTTCATCTCCATATAACATAAACATTGCTGCTGCCAAATCGACATATCCATTATTAACAGGTAAATCTTTAATTTTTAAAAGTTTTTTATCAATATTACTAACTTCAAAAATATAATTATCTTTTTTTTTGCTACTTCCAATTATCTTATCGATTTTTTTTTTATATTTATGTATTAATTTAATTAAATACTTTTTTTATTTTAATACATTTAATCTAGCTAATTTAAACACTACTTTATCCCCAAAAGATTTATACATACTTTGATAATATTCCAAACTTTTATCAGGAAACCCTCTTCTTTTACATGTATCTTCTGTTATAGTTTTAAAATTAGCCAATTCTTCATATTTCAAATCTACAACTTCAACCCCTTCCCTTTCAGCTTTATTTATTAAGTTTCTCGTTGTAGCTTTAAAATTTCCAAATATTTCTTGTTCATTTTTATTTAAATCTAAGCAAAAATTAAAGCGAACCTGGGTATCATATTTGCTCTTTTGATATCCTATAGATTTTAAATTTTTTATTACAGCATAATTATTTTTTCCACCATCGATAACATTACCATCGATATCTCTTTCAACTTCAATTATATAAGGATCTATATTTAACTTAAAACCATTTTTACTTTTAATAAATTCCAATAATTTTTCCGTAAATAATTTAACTAAAGAAGTATCATTATAATCGATTAAAAAACCTTTCAAACAAGTAAATATTTTCTTAGAAAGAAAAGTTCCATCTTCCATTAGCATTGCTAAAGCTACCCACTCTTCTTTATTAGCTAACCCAAGATAATAAATCTTTTTTCCCCGAGATTCTAAACTATCACCCATATTACTAGTTTGAAAAAAATTCTTACAAATAAATTTATTAGCAATAGCATTAAATTTATCTTTTGCAACTTCTCTTAATTCCATTACTTGCCTCCCTTTAATTTAGTCTTCAATTTATAAATCATATACAAAGACTTTTTAATTGGCAAATCAAATTCTCCAATATACTCGATGGTATGACCTCCAAAACCTCTTTTCACATCATACATTCCATAATCAGAATCATTTTTATCAAAAATATTTTTCACACCTAAAAAATTTACTGTTTGTAATTTTTCATGAATAGCATCTTCAATCATTGCAGGATACATTGCATATTTAGGATTAAATTTCCGATAATCATTATTCATTCCGCTAACATAAGAAACAACTTCCTCATATTTTCTAATAGATAACATAGCTGCAATAGAAGTTTCATTTGCTAACTTATTTGCCTCTGCTAACTCTTCTTTATATTTTTCTGAAGACTGCTTCAATAATTCCTCTTGATGTTTTAGTTTCTTACCAACATTGTCATGCTGCATCTTATTTTTTAAATCAGCTAATTCCTTATTTAAATATTTCAATTTATTATTTAAATTAGTAATATAAACTTTTTTATCAATATAAGCTATATATAATGTCAAATTATCTTTAAATGCTTCATATAATCGTTCATAATACTTAATATCAAAACCTGTAAAATGTTTTCTTTCTCCCGACATCTTAAAAAAATTAATTGCTAAAGGAATATCTTGTATACCACCTTTTTTGATTTTCACTCCTCGAAAATTAGCCATATCAATATTTTTTCGGGTACTTTTACTCATAGTTTGCTTTTGTAACTCAAAATTATCAACCACATCTAAGATATGAACAAATCTAAATTGCATAGTTTCAAATCCTTGATTAAAACCATAATGTTTAAAACCGTAATATTTTAAACTTTCTATAAGCTGACGACTCGCTAAAATATCTTCCTTATTCATATTTTTATCATATTTCGCCAAAACAATTGCAGGATCCATTCTAAAGAAAACTACTTTCTTTTTCTTAAAATATTTTATCAAAGCCTTTTTAAACCCTAAAATATCTGAATAATCATAAACAAAGCCCCGAGAAGCATATGCAAAATAATATTTTTTCAACACCCTACTATAAACTATTAAAGATACTCCCACTAATTTGTCATCTAAAAACAAGCCTAATAATTCTGTCTTCTTACCTTCCAGTTCTTTTAAATGCTTCCATTCGCTACTTTGGTAAAGACTAGTTTGATTACTTTGGCTAACAAATGCCTCATAAGTTTTTTCATCAATCTTCTTCAGTGTCATCATATTTTCCCTTACCTTTATATTTTCCAAATGTAATAATCTTTAAAACTCTATCAACTATTTTTTGCCCAAATAAATCTTGAATAATCCCCATCTTATACATTATAAATAAGTATACTACTGCTCCCACTAATGCATAAATAGCAATGTCAATTATCGATAACATTTTCGTTGCAGTATGGAATGGATAAACAATCTTTAATAATGAAAGTACTACAAGCATAGCAACTAAAGCTACGACTGTTTTAAATAACATCTTCCAAGTTGATTTATAGTCAATGCCATCGATTTTCTTAAGCGATCCTAAAACAATCACAATAGCTATTGTATAACCCAGTATCGTAGCAAAAGAAGCTCCATAATAAGGTGGTAAACCAATTTTATTACAAAGTAACATTAAAGGAACATCTAATAAAGCATTAGTTATAAATCCCGTTATAACAGCAATATAAACCACTTTATATTTGTTGACACTTTGGGCGGTTTGAATAGTAATTAAATAAAAATTGCAAAATATCGCCGTAATAATACTTAATTTAAAAACTATCGGACCATAGGCATCAATTCCATAAAAGACATTCCATACTGGATAAGCCAAAAATGACAAACCAAAAGCTGCAGGA
Organism: uncultured Bacilli bacterium; assembly: GCA_944363835.1. Lineage (GTDB taxonomy): Bacteria > Bacillota_I > Bacilli_A > RF39 > UBA660 > Onthocola_B. The sequence continues at coordinate 13,740 of CALVVJ010000013.1, forward strand.
ATAGAAACAAATAATATTATTTGTAAAGCTTTATTAAAAATCTTATTAACTTTATCATATTTTTTTAAAGTATATGCCGAAACTATATTAGGAATTAAACTAACCGTCAATCCAGTAGCAACAGCAGTTACTATCATATTTAATTTATATCCCCAAGTTGTAATGACTCCTGCCACAAACTCAGCATCAGCCCCACTATAACCAATCCCTGACAAAGTTCTGATAATTAAAGACATATCTACTGTATTATAGATATTCACAGTTAAATTAATAATAACAAAAGGAATGGCATAAGAACATATCTTTTTAAATATTTCCCGATTAGATATTTCATCTTTTTCTAATTTTTTGCCCAAACTAAGTTCTTTTTTGTGAGTAAATATCTTTCTCGCAATGTAAAAAATCGCCGCTAAACCACCAACAAAAGCTCCAGATACCGCTACAGCAACTCCTATAGAAATTGATTTATGTAAAATATTGATAATAAAGAAACTTCCTATCAAAATGACTAAAATTCTAACAATTTGTTCGATCATTTGACTCGTCGAAGAAGGTTTTATATATTTGTGACCTTGCAAATAACCCCGAGCAACACTTAAAAATGGTATGATTAAAACAGCAAAAGAAACAACAAAGATAACCAAAGTAATATCTTCTAATGAATTACCTCCAGTCATATCCCCAACAATAAGCTTTGCAATTTCTTCTGAGAAAAACATCAAAACTAAGAAACACAAAGCTGACAAAATGCTAACAATAAAAATACCAATTTTAAAAGACCTAACTTTTGCTTCTTTTAACCCTTGAGATTCATATTCACTAACAATTTTACTCATCGCTGTAGGAATTCCAGCGGATGAAATACTCAAAAAAATCATATAAATATTATAAGCATAACTATATAAAGAACTTCCTTGTGTTCCAATTATTGAATAAAAAGGAATAACATATATCATTCCCAAAATCTTTGTAAAAACTATTGCTAATGTCGCAATGATTGTACCTTCAACAAATGAATTCTTCTTCATGTTAATCATCCCTTAACATTAAATATTTTATCAAATTATTTACAACTTAACAAGTAAAGCCCTTTTATGCACAAAATATCCGTGTTATAATAGTTATGGTGATAATATGATATTAATAAGCATTATACTTATTCTAATAATTATTGTGGGATTTTTAGCCATCCTTTATGTAATAACTTATAATAACTTAGTAAATTATAAAATAAAAATAGAAAAAGCAGAAGGAATAATTGATGAAAATCTTCGCCAAAAATACGATATAATTGCTAAAATGAACATTGCTATCAAAAAAGTAGTAACTAAAAAAGATTATTTAAAAGACTACATTGATTTAAAAGATAAAAGAATCAGCAACTATGAACTTGACAGAAAATTAACAGAAGCAATGAATATTATTTTAGAAGTTAAAAACGATTATAGTGAACTAGATACTAAAGAATTTAATAGTGACCTAAAAGAAATAAATGCTATTAATGAGACACTAACTTCATGTAAAAATTATTACAATAAAAATACGACAGAACTTAACCAAATAATCAGAAAGTTTCCGTCGAATATTGTAGCTAAAATTCATCGTTACAAAATAAAGCCTTTCTTTGATGGCAAAAACATGCAAGATGCCGTAATTGATGACTTTAAACTATAGCGACCAATCAATTGGTTGCATTTTATTTTTAGTTAAAAATTCATTTGTTTTAGAAAATGGCTTGCTACCAAAAAAACCTGAATAAGCTGAAAATGGTGAAGGATGAGGACTCATAATAATATAATGTTTAGGATTTGTTATTAACTTAGCCTTTTCTTTAGCAAAATTTCCCCATAAAATGAACACTACTGGTTCATCTTTTTTATTAAGCAATTTTATTATATAATCTGTCATTGGTTCCCAACCCAAATTTCGATGACTAGCAGCCTTATCTTTTTCTACTGTTAAAACAGCATTAAGCATTAAAACACCTTGTTTCGCCCAGCCAGTCAAATCTCCATCATTTCGTGGTGGTATTCCTAAATCACTTTCTAGCTCTTTATAAATATTTTGCAATGAAGGTGGTAACTTAACCCCCTTTTGAACACTAAAAGAAAGACCATGTGCTTGATGTTCTCCATGATAAGGATCTTGTCCTACAATTACAACTTTTGTATTCTTATAACTAGTAAGTTTTAATGCATTAAAAATATAATCTTTCGGAGGATAAATGATTTTTTTATCATACTCCGCCATAATCATTTTATAAAACTTTTGAAAACCTGGACTATTCCATATAATTTCTAACTTTTGGTCCCAATCATTACCTATCATTTTTATCACCTTTCAAAGCTATATTACATGCATGAATTACATCTTCCAAAGTCAGACCTGCAATTAAAAAACCACTTTTATGACAAAAAGTCAAATAACTTGGAAGTTCAGTCAACCATTTTTTAGGAAATGGCTTTTTTAATTCTATTGTCTCCGAATTAATAGTTACAGCTTGTGCAACATAACCTTCACGATTAGATGGATGAACTACATACACCGCATCAGTCCCTGGCAAAGTGTCTTTAAAATGTAAATATCTGTCTAAAACTATTATTTCTTTATTCACTGCTTTATCATAAATCTCTTTTACTAATTTTTCTTCTTCAAAAAAAGTTTGTTCTTTCTTTATTAATTTTTCTAGGATAGTTTTAGCCAAGAAAACCGCTTCCCTAAATTCCTTATCACCATTACTATCATTTCCTATGGGATTAAAAGCCGCAATAGCTAAACAAAGTGAATCGGATTTTCCAGTATTATCGGATAGATCCAAAGATTCTATTAAACATCTATCTATCTTTTTACTTACGTATTCCCCATAAACATCTTTAGCAAACTTCCGCCATAATTTTCCAAACGCTGCATAGGGAATACCATTTTCCCGCGCTTCATTATCACTTCCATGATGATCGAACTCTCCTAAACCAACATCATAAACAATTCCATCAAAATCATCTGGCACACTATTACTACGAATAATTTTAATATCTGGATTAATCAATTCAATAAACGCCGTAGCAAAAACATCATCAGCATGAAATATTCCACTATGTGTTAATCCATATTTGCATTTTCCTAACTCACTTAAATTCATTTTCCACCTACTTATGATAAGATTCATTATGCATTATTTTAAATGCTCGATATATTTGTTCAAGCAATATTCCTCTAAATAAACCATGAGGAAAAGTTAAATTAGAAAAACTTATAACCTTATTACATTTTTCTAATATTTCTTCATTCAAACCCTTCGAAGGCCCAATAATAAAAGTAATATTGCTGTTGATAACTAATGTCTTATCCACAAAATTAGCAAACTCTTCACTAGAAAATGCTAAACCTCGTAAATCTAAAGCGACATTATAATCTTTAAGATTAATACTTTTACTTAAATTATTAATTTCTTTTTCATATATCGGATCATCTTTTAATTCAACTATCTCAATCTTCATATATTTACTAATTCTTTTAACATAATCAGCTATTAAATCTTCTAAATATTTTTCTTTAATTTTTCCAACACACAATATTTTTATCATACTTCAATCACTTTCGTTATTTCATTTTGCCTTGCACAAATAATATTGTGAAAATCAATACCATATTCCATAAAAGTATTATTGATTGTTTCCAAAGCTATATCTTCCAAATTGTTTGTTTCACTCAAATGAATCAAAACAATCTCTTTTGTCTTATTACCAATTAACTTAGTTAAATAAAACGCTGCGGCTTTATTGGATAAATGTCCATCATCACTAAGAACTCTCTTTTTAAGCCAAGCTGGATAAGGTCCATGTTGTAACAATTCAATATCATGATTACTTTCAAATAAATAAACATCTAAATTTTTTAAATATTTAAAATTTTTAGTATTGATGTATCCTGTGTCTGTAATGTATCCCACCTTTATACCATCTTCTTCAAACACAAAATTTCGCGAATCGACAGCATCATGACTAGATTTAAAAGATATGATTTTTACATCATCAATCATTAACTCATCCTCACATACTAATATGTGAGGATAATCTTTCAAATCAGCAATTTCATAAAATTGCTTCTGCGATACTATTACTGTAGCTTGAGTCTTAGCAATCAACGTTTTCAAAGCTGAAACATGGTCACTATGATCATGACTAATAACTACATAATCGATAGTTTTAATATCAACATCGATACTTTTCAAAGCATCATTTATATATTTATAATTTCTACCTGCATCTAATAAAAATCTTTTGTTTTTTGTTTCTAAATAAGTAACATTACCCTTAGAACCACTAGACAATACTGACAAGCGCATTAGAAACCACTATATATTGAGGTTAATGGATTAACTGATTGTGTACTTCCACCAACAAATGGTTCACCAATATAAATACCTAAATGTAAATGTGTTCCTGTCGCATAACCACTATGCCCCATATAAGCTATTACTTGGCCTTTTTTAACCGTTTGTCCCTCTTTAACATTAAATCCACTTAAATGCAAGTAAGCTGAATAAACATTATTATCATGTTCAACTACTACATAATTACCGTTTGACCATTGATAACATGACGAACATGCAGGTGATACATTAACTACAGTTCCATCCCCAATAGCATAAATCGGTGAACCATATCCTGTACCTGAAATATCTATTCCTTCATGAAGTTTTCCCCAACGCATGCTATATCTACTAGTTATAACAGATGGTTGATTAGTTGGCCAACCCCAACTTCCGGGAATTTCAACATATGAACCACTTATTCCACCACCACTTGGACGAGATGGACCCACAATAGTAATTTGTTCTACCGCTGGTCTAATTTCTATTGAACTGACAATGGTAATTTCACTCGATTGTTCACCATTAGAAACTGAAAATTTTTCATGGTTAAGAGTTAACCCATTAACACCAGGTTGAGATATTTCTGAATATCCATATTCTTTAGTATTATCAACTTGTGTTGTAGTATCAAAAGCAATAACCGCTTCCTCAATTCGATACACATCATATACAAAAGTAATAATTGGATCAAGCAAAGTTACATTAACAGTATCCCCAATTCGAAGCATAACATCTTCACTACGATAATTTGGGTTTGCAATCAAAAATTCTTGGGGATTTAACTTATATTCCGCACTAATACTTTCAATATTATCTCCGGCTTGCACAACATAACTATCCATTTCTGCATCTGGACCAAACAATAACACTTGTGATAATTCTGCAGCATCTGTATATATTTTTTCCGTAGCACTTATATATGCTTCCTTAATAGTTATATTTTCTTCAAAATACATATTATTAATTATTTCCCCAATATCCGTAATATCTTCAACTTTTCCAGTAATATATGTATTAAAATCATCTTCAGTAACAAAAGCTAATATATATCTTCTTATTGCATCTTCAAATACTTCTTTATCTAATACATTAATTGTATAATTTTCTGGAACTCCTTCTTCTTCATAATAATCATCAGCATTATATTTAATAGTTATAACATAACCTCGAACAGTAAAATCATCTCTTTGCTCAATCATATCATATATATCTGATGGCGTATTATAATTTTCACTATAAGTATTAACTTCGACAATTTTAAAAGCATTAGGTGGATATACATTATCAACATCATATTTATTTTTTATTTCTTGTTGTTCACTATCGATTAAATCATATAATTCCTGATCATCTTCAATAAGACCAACTACTTCACCATCCAAATAAACCTGATAAGCTTTCGTTGCATAATTTATATCCGTATCCATATTTCTATCAATAAAATATAATACTATAACAATAACAGACAAAACACACGTTATAATAATATCTTTAGTTTTCATTGTTCATCTCCATTTGTTTTTAATACACTTTTAAAACTTAGCATATTAAGTTCAAATAATAAATTAACTGTACCTAATCCGCCTTTACGATGTTTAGCAATAATAAGTTCTGCTGGAACAATTTTTTGATTAAAATCCTTAGCTTTTTCATAATAATCTTTTCTGTTTATAAACAATACCATATCGGCATCTTGTTCCAAAGATCCAGATTCCCGTAAATCTGCTAGCATTGGTTGATTGCTTTCTCTTTTTTCAGCACTCCGCGATAATTGTGATAAGGCAATTACTGGCACATCAAGTTCCAACGCCATAGTTTTTAGAGCACGGGAAATTTCTGATACTTCTACTTGTCGCGATTCAACCCTTCTACTTCCACTACTAACAAGTTGTAAGTAATCGATTACTACTAAACCTAATCCAGTTTCACTATTTGCCAGTCTTCGACACTTAGCTCTAATTTCTTGTGAAGTAACACCAGCATTATCTTCAATATAGATATTGGTATCAGCAAGTTGACTCATTGCTTCATTATAGCGCTTCCAATCCTTTTCTTGCATATTACCTGTTTGCAATTTATATGAATCTATTTGCCCAATTGAAGCAATCATACGATTAATTAACATATCTGCAGACATTTCTAGATTGAATATTGCAACTGCTTTTTTAGTATGCATTGCTGCATAACTAGCCATATTAAGTGCAAGTGCTGTTTTTCCCATCCCAGGACGTGCCGCCAAGATAATCATTTCGCCGCCTTGTAAACCTGTTGTAATTTTATCAAAATCAGGAAAACCAGTTTCAAGTCCCGTAATACTCCTTTTATTTTTAGCAAGTTCTTCAAGTTTAGCTTGAGCTCTCCTAAGTATTTCTTGAATCGGAACAAAATCACCAACACTACGTGCTCTAACTACATTAAGTATATTCTTTTCGGCATTATCAAGCAAACTAGTTACATCTTCATCATCATATGTTTCATTGATAATCTCAGTTGCTGTCTCAATTAAATTTCTTCTCACAGCATAATCTTTAACTATTTTTATATAAAAATCTAAATTCGCACTTGTAACAACCGAATCAATTACTTCTGATAGATAATCCAAACCAACACTATTTAATTTCTTATCTTTATCTAATTCATTTTTAATCGTTGTTATATCAATTGGAATTTTACTATCATGTAAGTTCTTTATGGCATTAAAAATATGCCTATTTCTTTCATCAAAAAACATATCAACTGTTACTTCTTCAACTATTTTATTAACATCATATTCATTGATAAAAGCAACACCTAATACACTCATTTCTGCTTCTAGATTCTGAGGCATTTTCCTTGCCATAAGCCCTCCTTATTTATTTTACTAAGTTAATTCTCAAATTAAATTTTACTTTCTTATGCAATTCAACTTCGACATTAGTAACCCCTAATGTACTAATTGCATCATTTATTTTAATACATTTTTTATCTATTTTATAGCCCATTTCTTTCAACTTATCACTAATTTGTTTACTTGAAACAGTTCCAAAAACTTTATCATCTTTACCAGTTTTTACTTTAAATTCAATTACTTTATCATCAAGTTTATTTTTAATTTCATTATATTCATCTACTAATTTTTGTTCTTCTTTTTCTCTTACATCAATTTCTTGTTCTAATATTTCTTTACTTCTCTTCGTATATGGAACCGCTAGTCCATTTTTAATTAAAAAGTTATTAGCATATCCATCACTTACTTCAAGTATAGCATCTTTCTTACCTTTTCCTTTGACATCCTTAAGTAATATTACTTT
>CALVVJ010000014.1 GCA_944363835.1 uncultured Bacilli bacterium
TCTTCCTCTGACTTATTTAGCATAAGTATATATTTATACTTATCTACTTCACCATTATCATAGCAAAATTTCTCAAAATTGTCCATAAAAATGTCATATGATCTTAATGTCTTAATTTTCATCCCTTTATCATTACCAAATTCATTTATTAATATTGCTTCTTTAGTGCTTACTTTTCCAAAATTTAAATTTATTTGAATTATTTCTGTTTTTAAATCATATATCTTTTCATAATCTTTATTTTCTGTTACAGAATATCTATTAAATAGATTTACTAAATAAGCAAAATTCCTAAAGAACTTTACATAATTATAATCATTAGCATTTACTTCAACATTTGCTATTATTCCATCTATTTTTACTATTACATCTATTCTTTTTCCTTTTTCTATTTTTTGTGTTTTACCGAGTTCCGTATTAATAAACTCTATTATTTCTACCGTTTTACCTAATACTTGACCAATTATTTGTTCAAGTATTCTTTTTCCTTTTTTAGAAAGCATTACTGCTTTAAAAAAATCATCTCCTGATCCTACTGCTTCTGTTTCTTTCATTTCCAAAATCCCTCTTTCTTTAATAGAAAAAAAATTACTTAAACTAGTTTATTAGGAATTCCTAAAGTAATTTTCTTCCTTGGTTACTTATGCTAACACACTAAAAATACTCTGTCTAGAGTTTATTTTGTCTACTTTTGTCGAACTAAAAAATCAATGTTATGATTATTCCATAACATTGATTAATTCTACCTTTTATATTTTTTTGTTGATAACTCGCGGCCTCCGGGCGGAGACTGCCGCCAGCGGAGGCTTAAAGGTTCTCACACTGCTAAAGTATATGGAGCACTTAAAGTTCCGCTTCCTCCATTAAGTTCTACATTAGATTTCAGATAAAAGACAGGTCTAGCGGCATACCCGCTGTTCGCGCTGTAGAACAAGTTGCCATTGCTGTGCACAGCAAACACGAAGTAACTGTTCGACGAATACGGAGTAATGGTCCATTCTACCGCTCCCATATACAGCCAATTGTTTGATGTTATTGCTGAATTTTCATAATCATATAAATCAGTTGTCCACGCATCTGGACTTGCTGCATATCCATAATCACTTGGATACATTAATCCTATTTCATCACTATATGTTGTTGGATTACTTCCATATCCGGCATTATTTCTTTCTCCATCATAAAATGCTTTTGCTGTATTACTACTTGATGTTATTCCTCCTAGATGCCAAGTTGCCTCTGCTATTAAGTTTTGCCATGTTGAACCTAAATAATTCCAATAATTTGTATTTAAATTTATTGTATTAAATTCACTTGTTGTCCAGTTATTTGATCCATATTCACTTACACTTGTATCATAATTCCATCTATATGTTGCTATTGTACTAGTATCCATACTTCCTTTATAATTTGAAGTATCTGAATCATAAGTACCACTATAATCTCTTCCATCTATTCCTAACATTGCACTTGTTATATAATCACTCTTTATTAATTTTATTTGATAATTACCATCTTTATCATCATCAAAAGTACCTATGATACGATATAGATTTTCTGCTGGGCAAGGACTTTCTGTTGAACCAAAACATACGTAGTTGTTTGGGTTTGCTCCACTATATCTATAACTATTATCTTGCGCTCCATTTGCTAAATCAGCATCGTGATAATAAAGGCCATTATCTCCATCTGTTCCGGTATATAATGTTTGAGTTATATATTCAGCGAAGTTTCCTAAACTTGTTGTCATTGGATCTTCTTGTATTATTAAATTTGCACTAAAACTTTTTCCAGTATTTGCATTTTGATCACTATCTAAATTTGCAAATATTACTTCTACTGTCCAATCTTGTGTTACTGTTCCAGTTGATGTTATTTCATAATTATCTGCTATTGTAATTAATCCTGTTTGGGTTGTTATATCAAAGCCTGTTACTCCTCCACTTGTTTTTCTTTCTAAAGAGCCAAGTGTTGTTACTTCTGCTCCAGTTGGATCTGTTACTTTTAATAACAACTCTGCTTGATTATCTACTGTTGTATATTCAAAATCATTACTTTCTATACCCAAATATACGTAGTAATTTCTTGTTGCAGTATTGGTAGCATTATTGGCAGTCAACGTTGCTCTTGCAAAAGTACTGCCACTTTTATTATCTGTCCCTTGGCCAAAATCTTCTTGACTTGCTGTTAAACTTATTGCGCTTCCCACTTGGAATGATAAGTTATCAGTTGTTGCAGTCTGCGCATTAACATTTATATTTCCTGTTCCACCACCTTGAGCAGTAAAATATGCATATGTTGCTCCCACTACTACTGCAATAAATGTTATCACACCAAGAAATGATAACACTAATACTTTTTTCTCATTTTTTGCTTCCATAAAAACTATACACTCCTTCTATGAATACTATATCACTTTGCTTACCATTATTTTGTCGAATTCTCGTATAATATTCAATTATTTTTATTTGCTAGTTGTGGACTAGCATTACTATAGATTATACTATACAATAATTATTGATGTTTTGCAATATTGAATTTTGATGATTTAAATATTATTTATCACCTATTCCAATATTTTCCACAACATAAAAAAGCCAAGCATTTTTAAAAATTAATTTAACTTGACTCTTTTTGACATTTTGGGCAAAAATAAGTGCTTCTCCCACCGACTTTTATTTTCTCAATTTTAGTTCCACAAATATTACAAGGTTCATCTTCTCTTTTGTGAACTTGCAAGAATTGTTGAAATCTTCCTGTAACACCTAGAGATGAAGTATAACTTCTAATAGTTGTTCCGCCACATTTAATAGCTTCTTCAATTATTTTTTTAGATGATTCTTTTAAATTTTCACAATCATTTAAAGTTATATCACACCCTTTAGTTAGGGGATGTATTTTAGAAGCAAATAAGACTTCATCAGCATAGATATTGCCAAGACCTGCAATTATTGTTTGATCTAAAAGAATTGTTTTCATTGGCAAGTGTTTTTTACTAATTTTTTCATATAAATATTCTTCAGTTAAATCATTACTTATTGGTTCAATTCCTTGTTTTTTTATTGCTTCGGTTTTATCTAAGTCCTCTTTTTTAATTAGATTCATTCTACCAAATTTTCTAGTATCATGATATCTTAAATCAGTATTATCATTAAATGTAATAATTATATGTTCATGTTTATTTATCTCATTCTTACTGTTTTTAACAAAGAATTTTCCTTCCATCCGTAAGTGACTTAGTAAGTAATAATCACCCAAATCAAATATTAACCATTTACCCACTCTTTTAATATCAATAAACTTTTTGCCTGGAAGTAGTTTTTTAAATTCTTCGATATCACTTTCAAGCATCTTAGGATATATGACATTAACACTCTTTATTTCTTTATTTAATATCATATTTTTTAATGTATTTCTAACTGTTTCAACTTCTGCTATTTCTGGCATAACTATCCCATCTTTCTACTATTTTCTTTTAATTTTTTCATTAAAGGAATATATTCATTTATAATATAGGAATTAAATTCATCACTAATCGCTCGCATTTTTTGGCTATCAAAAAGAGCTGCAAATTGTGCTAGACTATACTCATACATTTTATCAACAACTTCTTCTAGTTTATAATAATCATCTCCAAAAGTTTCGTATAATTCGCTTTTATCTTTGTAAAACTGAGCCATAATTACTTTAATTAAACTGTCATCAATTTCCGTAAACTGTCTTGCTACTAAAGTTACTGTACCATAACCACTAACTTTATATTCAGGATTAATAATTTTTCTAGCAATATCTTCTTCGACCATCGAATTTAATCCTTCTTCCAAGCCTACTCCTGTCTCTGATATATTGGTTTTAAGAACATTTCCTCCATCCGAAGAAAGTTCATATTTTCTTTCAATCAAGCCACATTTTTCAGTTAAAATATTTCCATTAATTGAATATTCACCATAATATCCTTTAACTAAATGAGCTATTTCATGAATAATTGCAGCTCTTATATATTCATAGTTTAATTTTAAGTCACTTATTGCCACTACTCTTTTTACTTCTAAAATTTCATAAGAATTAGTATTAGAATTATAGATTATTTGGGGATTGGAAGCATAAACTCCAGAAGCCCGTTTTAAATCTCCATCATTTACTAATGATTTTCCACTTATATTATCTAAAAAGCCTCGTGATTTTAAAGCAGTATAGCAATTTTCATTTACAATTGGACAATTTAAGAATGCCTCATGGATTATGGTTCTTTGTTCTTCTCCAAAATAGTTTATCAATTCATTATATACTTGTTCTAGGAATTCTGCTAAAGCAGAATCATAGTTATATTTTTCAATAATTTCTTTAAAGTCCATTATTTAGCCTCATACCAATTGATACCTGTATCAATTTCTACTTTTAGTGGTACATCTAACTTGTAGACATTTTCCATTTCTTCTTTAATTACTTTTTTGACTAAGTCAAGTTCACTATTTTTGACATCAACTATTATTTCATCATGAACTTGAAGAAGTATTTTACTAGTAATACCTTCTTTATTAAAACGATTATATACATTAATCATAGCCATTTTCATAATATCAGCACTGGTTCCTTGGATTGGAGTATTCATGGCCATTCTCTCTCCCGTACTACGGATGATATAATTAGGATTTTTAACTTCATCAATTACTCGCTTGCGACCAAATAATGTTTTAACATAACCATGTTCATGAGCAAATTTAACTATATCTTCCGTATACTTTTTGACTTCCGGATAAAGTTCAAAATATTTTTCTATAAAGTCGTCAGCTTCTTTACGAGAAATATGTAAGTTTTCTCCTAGGCCAAAGCCACTGATACCATAGACAATACCAAATATAACAGCTTTGGCAGTACGACGCATTGTCTTAGTAACCGCTTCAGGCGGAATACCATAGATATCACTTGCTACTTTAGTATGGATATCTGCATCTTCTTGGAAGGCTTTTATTAAGCCAGATGATTTAGATATATGGGCAAGAATTCTTAGTTCAATTTGAGAATAGTCGGCACTTAAAAGTAAATCATTAGTTGGGACAAAGGCCTTTCTAATCTTACGACCTAGTTCTTCACGAACAGGGATATTTTGTAAGTTAGGATCAACCGAAGAAAGACGACCTGTTCTTGTTAAGGTTTGCTTATAAATAGTGTGTATTTTACCATCACTTAGGATATAATTGCTTAATCCTGCAATATAGGTGCTATTTAGTTTAGTTAAAGCTCGATAGTCTAATATTTTTTCAGCAATTGGATAATCCTTAGCCAACTTTTCTAATACTTTAACATCAGTCTTATAACCTGTTTTATTTTTCTTACCCTTAGCTAACCCTAATTTATCAAACAAGACTTCTCCTAGTTGTTTAGGACTACCGATATTAAACTTTATACCTGCTAGATTATAAATTTCTTGTTCTAGAAGTTCAATCTTTACTTCTATTTCACCTTGCATGTCATCTAAAACTTTCTTTTCTACTTTAATACCCGTCATTTCCATGTCTGCTAGAACATGCACTAAAGGCATTTCAATAGACTCAAATAATTCAAAGTCCCCTTCACTTTCCATTTTACTAATGAAGTCAGGAGCTATTTTATATAGAAATAAACACTTTTTGACAATTTCTAAAGTATCAATAAAATTAGTTTTTTTCAAAGTATCATAAAAAGCAATATTTTCATCGAATTGATTAGCTAGATAAGCAATGTCATCTTTTTGGTTGTAACCTAAGATATATGCTGCAATCATACAATCGAATATTCCATTTATAAATATATGGGAAGCACAGATAACTTTTTTTAAATCATAAGTAATTATTTCTTTATCTTTAACTTTTTCTAATACTGGTATTACTAAATCTTTATTGATGTAATAAGTGTTAGTTCCATCGGTAATACTCATACCAATGATATTAGCCATATGATAATTTTCGTTATCTAATTCTAGATAAAGAGCTATTTTATCTTCTAAAACAAGTTCATCTAAAGAAGAAATAACTTTATACTTTATTTCTTCTTGTTTTTTAGGAACTGCACTAGTTTTAAGAAAAGAGAAAAATTCTAATTCTTGATATTTTTCTTTTAGAGCTGTATCATCAGTTAAAGCAAATTTTAAATCTTCTAAAGTAATATTTAGAGGAACTTCTCGATAGATAGTTGCAATATCTCTACTCATATAAGCACTTTCTTTATCAGATGCTAATTTTTCTTGGACTTTACCTTTGATATTGTCTATATTAGCATAGATGTTATCTAAAGAACCATATTCTTGTAAGAGTTTTAAAGCTGTTTTTTCACCAATACCTTTGACACCAGGGATATTATCGGATGCATCACCCATCAAAGCTTTTAAATCGATGATACGAATTGGTTCTATTTTATAGTCTTCAAGGAAAGTTTGATGATTATAACGAATAAATCCGGTTTGCTTTAATAATTTAACTTCTGTTTCATCACTTATAAGTTGTAATAAGTCTTTATCACTAGAAACTATCACAGAAGCAAAATCAGGGTCTTCTTCGGTCATACGAGCAATTGTACCGATGATATCATCGGCTTCGTAAGGGGCTAATTCAAAGTGTTTGATACCCCAAGCATCTAGTATTTCTCTTGCAATCGGCATTTGAATTTTTAACTCTTCAGGAGTATCTACTCTTCCCTCTTTATAAAAGTCATATTTTTCTTTACGAAAATTTTTCCCTATATCAAAAGCTACAGCCATATATGTGGGATTTTCTTCTGCAATTATCTTATTAAGCATTGATACAAAGCCAAATAAAGCATTGGTTGGAAGTCCCTTAGAATTTTTCATCATATTGCCACTATAAGCAGTAGCATAATAACTTCTAAACATTAAATTATTACCATCAACTAATATTAATTTTTTTACCATATTAAATACTCCATTCTGTTTAAATATTACCATATAATCAGCCTAAAATCAACAAAAGTAGCCCTCTAGACTACTTCATTAGTTTTATTATTTAACCTTAAAAGCATTGTACTTTCTCCATCAAGACTTGGAAACTCTCTAGAGAATAATTCTTTATATCTTTCACTAATTGTTTGAAATAAACTAATTCCCTTTTCCGTTCTTTCTAAAACTTCGCTTTCACTTATATTAAATAATTCAGCAAGTTCACTTAAAGAGTGAATCATTCCATCGTAAATCCCTAATCTAAGGGCAGTAATTATTTGATATTCTAAAGGTAATAGTTTTACAAATTCTTTAAAGAATGGATGCTTAAAAGGAGTTAATTTAGTAGCATATTCTTGTTCTGTCAATATTTCTACTGGTTCAGTTACTTGCTTACCTTCAAGCCTTAGTTTTTCTAAACATTCTTTTAATCTATTTATATAAGGGGCGATATCTTTATTGATGTTTTTAGGTTCTTCTGAAAGATTTTCACCAAATATTTTTTGAAGAGATGCCAAAAATTCTTCATCACATGCTAATCGTTTTTGTAGTTCTATTAATTCAGAAGATGTACAACCTAAAATAGCAATTAAGAAATTATTTTTATAAACAGAGTAATCAGATATAAATATATTAATAAGATTTTTTATAGTATCTTTTTCTTCTTTATAATTGACGTCGGCTTTCAAAGTTAGGTCCTCACCAAAATACTTAGATAATTTGTGATAACTAGTTTGATGATATTCCTTATAAAATGTTACATAATTAGCAAACTTGCTTTCATCAATATCTAAAGCATCGATTAAGCTTAAACTTCTTTCTTCTCGTATTTTTTTATAACGTTTTCTTAAATAAGCTATATTGATATTCCAAGTCTTTCTAGCACTAGCATCTAAGGAAGATAAATCTATTTCCCCACTAAAATCATTACCAAAAAGATTAGTAAAATATTGATGAATTACGCCTTCTTTAAGATTCATGATTTCAGGTAATTCTTCCTTAGAGCAATTTAAGACACTTTGTAAAGTTACTTTAGTGGATTTTAAGGTTCCGTTTCTAAAAGCCTCTAATTTTTTCTTTAATGATGCTATGCCATTATAATAGTAAGAACTTTCTTTTCGATCTAGCTTTTTAAAAATGCGTGGGCCAGTTAAAGACTTTCCAAATAATTCAGTAAATAAACTATAAATTTTGGTGTTAGGATCTATTGGATTAATCTTAGTAAGGTAATTCATTTCTTCATCAGTAGCTTGTAAAATATCTTTTAAGTATAGTTCACACTTTTCTTTTGAACCATTTGTTATACCCTCTTTAGATGTTAAGATGCCCTTTTTTTGATGATAAATTTGAATTTCTTTTTTGGCAGCAAGTAAACCTTTAAAGAAAGAGACTTTTTCAGATTCTTTAGCAAAAATTAAATCAGCAGCACCAGTTAGTTCAGCACCAAACTTATCGCTCAGAATACGATATCTAATGGTAGTTTTATTAGCAAAATTAGCAAGATAAGCTATTTCATCATCTGTTGCTCCTAAAACTTCTTTTAAAGATGGAGATTGGATTAAATTAGCTAATTTTTCTTTTAATATTGGATAAATCGATTCAAGTGCATTATAATCTTCTTCGGACATAGATATTTCATCTATAGCCATGGATAAATCAGGACCATAACAATCAAACAAAATAGCCATATCAGGTAAGTTAATTATATTTAAAGCTAATAAATCTAATGTTTCTTTTGAACACCCTAATTTATCATGCAAATAACATATATTTCTTTTACCGTTTAAAACGGTTACTACTGGACCATTTTTTCTAGATTTAATTTTTCTAACACTGGAGTGATATGATTTCTTTTCTTGCATTTTTTGAACTTTCTTAGCAGCATTATATGCCATTACGGATACTTCTCTACTAACAGGGTTAGATTCATCTAAGTTTTTACCAAAGCGAGCATATAATGCTGATTGCTCTTTTTCCGATAAAAGTTCAATACATTTTTTTATTTCTTCTATATCTCCATTAACTATTTCGCTAAATTTATATGGTGTCATTTTAAACGACCTTCCCTTCTCTTGTTTAGACTTTTTTTCTACTGGTTTGACAACTTCATTCATTTTATTTTCGCTAAAATATCCTGTCAATCCCATTTTAGAAGTATGTGATGATAATTTTTTTAATGCTTTTACTTCAATTTGCCTAATGCGCTCGTGCGTTAGAGATAAAGCATCTCCTACTTGCCGTAATGAGTGTTCACCATCATATAAAGGATTAAATTTGCCCGGTTCTTGAATACCAAAACGCATGCGAATTATTTTTTCTTGTTTTTTGGTTAGGCATTTACTTAAAACAGCATTTAAATATTCAGGAAGTAAGCCATTTATAACATTATCTTCTAGATTTTCTTCGCTTTTAATAAAATTAATCATTTTTGAGCCATCACTTTCCTTATCTGCTGTAGATACTGTTGCATCAATTGAAGTAGTTACTCTTGTTTCTCTTAAACAAGAACTAACTTCTTTAACACTAATTCCAAGTTTATTAGCAATTTCTTCTTCCGTAACATCACGGCCTAAATCCATATTTAGTTGTCTTTTGGTATTTGCTACTTTTTTTATCATTTCATAGCGATGAACAGGGATTCTAATTAAGTTACTATCATTAGCTAGACTTCTAGTAATAGCTTGTCTTATCCACCAAGTAGCATAAGTAGAAAAATGGTATCCAAACTTATAGTTAAATTTTTCAAAAGCCACTATTAAACCATTATTTCCTTCTTGAATTAAATCTAAAAAATCTATTCCTCTACCAATATATCTTTTAGCAATACTTACAACTAAACGTAAATTAGTATTTATTATCAAATCCCGATAGTAGTTATATTTCTTTTTTAATTCATTTCTTTCTTCATTAGGTATCTCTTCTTTTAGATGATTAGTAATAGTTTCAATTTTCTTAAAACATTCAATCATTTGATTATGGGGTAAAATAGAATAAGTTTTAATCTCTAATAAATACATTTGAATACTATCACTAGTAAATGATTTATCAGGGATATTGATATCTATTTCTTCTAATTCTTCATCATATTTACCATTAATAGTAGTATATAAAACTAAAAAATCAATTGCCTCTTCGCTATCTATTAAACTGGCTAAATAATCATAATTAACACTGCTCTTACCTTTAAATAAATCAGCAAGCAATTCATCTAATACCGGATATTTTTGTAATAATGCATTTAAATAATCGATATCTATCACTAAATTATACTTTTTTAAACATTCTAATAAATACTTTAAGGAACTAAGTAAAGATTTTTTATCATCTTGGAGTTTTTTAATAAACCAATCCATATTTAAATTTTGCCAATCGGTTTTTAAATCTTGTAAAACAATATTTTTTATTTCTCTATAATTAGTAACGTTTTGAAGTAAGAGGTTTTCAAAATAGTCTAAGTCTTTTTGGTAGAAAGAAAACTCACGCATTAATCTTTTTTTAATTTCTACTCTACTAACCATTCGAAACCCTCCTTGTTAAATAATTGTAACATAAATATTAGTATATTCCAATAAAATTAAGTAGAGGTTGTTAATATGTTTTTAAATTTATTAAATATTATTAAAGATATGTTATTTTTTACAGGGAGTTATTCTAACAATATATTTCCCGAACCACTCAGTATGGAAGAAGAAGAAAAATGTATTCAAAGGATGCTTGAAGGAGACAAAAAAGCACGTAATAAACTAATAGAACACAATTTAAGATTAGTGGCCCACATTGTGAAAAAATTCGATAGTAAAGATAATACTGATGATTTAATAAGTATTGGAACTATTGGATTAATTAAAGGAATTGATTCATATAAAAACAATAAACAAACAAGAATTACTACTTATGCCGCAAGATGTATTCAAAATGAATTATTGATGCACTTTCGAAGTAATAGAAAACAAGGAATTACTGTATCTTTAAATGATGCAATTGGTTTTGATAAAGAAGGAAATGAAATTAGTCTAATCGATGTAATTAAAGATAGGCAAAGAGATTTATTTGATGAATTAGAGATTAAAAATAATATAGCTTTATTAAATAAATATTTGAAACTATTAAACGAAAGAGAAAAAGAAATTGTAATAAAAAGATATGGATTATATAATACTCGAGAAATGACACAAAAAGAAATTGCTAAAGAATTAAAAATATCTAGGAGTTATGTTTCAAGAATTGAAAAAAGAGCACTTACTAAAATGCTCACAGAATTTATTAAAAATAAGAATATTAATTAGTTATCCATTTAAAAACCACTTAACTTTCGGCTAAGTGGTTTTTAACATTATTAATTTTCTTTGTGTTTTTTCAAGTAAATAGCTGCTCCAATTGCACCAACTAAAGCAATTCCACCAATAACAATATAAGTCATAATATTATCAATAGTGCTTGGATTTTCTGGAGTTGTTGCTAGACTATCAACATAAGCTAAGGCATATGTTGAGAATTTATCAGTTGCAAAAGTTATTGATTTACCATCTTCTGCAAGAGATGTATTAATTAATTCTACTTCTCCATTATGTTCACGAATCATATAGAATATTCTATTATACCCTTCTGGAACATTTTGTAGTTCTTCAGGTAAAACTACAGTAAATTCTAGTGGACTATTAAGTTCAGTTATATTTGCAATAGATGTATCAGTTGTAGTATTTTTAATTAAAACACTAATATCATAATAATCTACTACGTTACTAGTACCATTAATTGTAGCTAACTTATCTAATACAGCAGTTGTAGTTTCAGAAGAAACACTTTCTAATTTAGAAATTTCAATAGCTGTTGTTAAAGTTTCTCCTGCAGCAACTGCAGCATTAACTTCAGCATTATCTTTTATAGCAACATTTAAGGCTTCATCTAAAGAAGTACTGTCATTTACACCAAATGTAGGAACTTCTACTGGAGTATCAGTGTCTACTGTTGGTGCTTCTACTTTAGAAATATATGTAATTGTAACATTTTCATTAGCTGCATCTAATATACTTAATGTATCAGAGTCTGTAACTAATGGGGAAGATGCTAATGTTATAACTACTGGAGCACTTTTAGCATTTTCGATACCCATAGCTACTTTTTGAACTGTTTCATTACTACCAAATTTTTCGTAGAAAGTATCATATTCAGATACACCTGCAACATCAGTATATTGGAATCCTCTATAAATATTGTTGTATGATACTTCACTATCAATATTTATTGTGGTTTTTCCTACTTGACCATATGGAATCCAGCCATAGTTAGTCCATGCAGTTGTACCACTATTAGAATATGATTCATAAGCATAACCTGAACCAGCAAAGATGTCTCCCATTTCTGTGTTGCCAGTTATGTTAAATTCCATTTCATCAACCATTGCTCTTAAACCAGCATCAAGTTGGGCAACATTAGAATCTTCGATAGTGACAATAAATTTGCCAACTTTACCATTAGTTCCTGCTGAAAGTGATGAATGAGCAAATGTAACACCACCAGAACCAACACCTACTTTACCAATTGTTGTATTTGTTACATCGACATTGGCAACACCAACATAAGTATATGATGATGTAAGATAAACTCTTTGCGTAATTGATGCATTATTTAATTTTAAATTAACTGTATCTACTGAATAAAAATCTCTTATAGCAGCATATTTTTCTGCTGGAACAACTACATTTATGTAACCACTCCATGCTGCACTAATACCAGCAATTTCGTAAACTTCTCCACCATTCATAGTAATGTTTACTTCACCAACATGTACTTTGTCATAACTATCTATGTTTTTATCTACAGCATTACCACCAGAGATAAACCAAACAGATCCACTATTCATTGTGATACTTGTTTCAGGCAAATCTATAACATGACCTTCACCTTCACTAAATGGATTGTAAACACCACCAATTACAATTGTGCCTGCAGTAATGGCTTGTTCCTTTTGTTCTCCTTTCTCTTCCCACATAGCGTATGTAACGCCATCTTTTTCTTCGATAACTATTGGGGTTCCGTTAGCGATAAAATATTGTTCTTCTTCCATCCAAACTGGAGCGCTAGCAGTAGTTATCTCATCGGCATTTACCATCATTGGGAATAGCATAATGATAAAAGCCACTAAACATGTTAAATATTTCCGCATATCTAACTACCTCCTATTTTAATAATAGCATAACATGAACTTTTATACAATAAGGAAAAAGAAAAAACATTGTCAATGTTGACAATGTTTAATAAGCATCAATGTTAACTTTAACTTTGTTTAGACTTTTAGCTAAAGCAAATGCTTGAATTATTGTTCTTAGACTACTAGCATTTTTGCCATTGCGCCCTATAATATTTTTCATTTCTGATTCAGGAACAATTATTTCAATAATTTGGGTATCTTCATCAGAATCAAAAGATTCTACTTTAACTAAGTCAGGTTCTTTAACTAAAGCCTTTACTAAAAAATCTGTAAATTCAACAATATTCATAGTTATTTACCCTTTTTTGCATCATTGAATTCTTTTAAGATTCCTTCTTTTTTAAGAAGACTCTTAACAGTATCAGTAGGTTCTGCGCCATTATTTAACCATTTTAATGCTATTTCTTTATCAATTTTAACTTCTGCAGGATTAGCTACTGGATTATAAGTTCCAACAGTTTCAATAAAGCGTCCATCTCTTGGGCTTCTTGAATCTGCAGCTACAATACGATAAAATGGTTTTTGCTTAGCACCCATTCTTTTTAATCTTAATTTTACAGCCATATTCTCTCCTCCTTTAAAACAACTATAAATAATTTATCATAATTAACACTGTGTGTCAACAATAAATGGTTGACGCATGACTATTTTGTCATATTTTTTAGTTTTTCTACATCAATCCAATATCTTTTATAACGAGTTCCTTTTTTCTCAGTTGTATTTTCATATTCACCCATGCATTTTTTTATTGTTTTTGCACTTATTATGTTATCTTCAACGCATGTTAATAATACATGATTTATATTCATTTGCGAGCATTTTTCTAATGCTTTCAGCAACTGAATTGTTCCGTATCCTTTACCTCTTTGACTAGGCCTAATTGATTGTCCAATATGTCCACCATAATTTAATAAAAATTCTGTTAATTCATGGCGAATATTACATATACCAATAACTTTATTATCAGCAACTCTTACACATAAATAAGTTGATGATGGCACATATCCATCAGGTAAATTAATTCCTTTTTCTTCATCCTCTTTTTCTTGTAACCATTCTTCATAAGTATTACTTTTTTCTAAACGAGACATCCCCGCATATTGCCAGTGCATCCCTTCATCAGCAACTCTTACTTCTTCTAGAAAAGACATGACATCATCTTTATATTCTAAAGATGGTTCTACTAATACAACTTCATCCATAACGCATCTCCTTTAAAATAAATTACCATAATTAACATCATCTGTCAACGTAGTTTGATTGACATTTAATACATTAATAAAATCGGTTAAAAAACCGATTTTAATTCATACATTCAAAATATTAACTAGATACTTAACTAAGCAATATCTTCATCCATATACATGATTTACCTCCATAATAAATATATCACAAATTTCGTTTTTTTAAAATAATTAATTTGCTGTCTCATTTAAATAATTTTCATCAATTTCTTCAAGTACATTATCATCTACTTCATCAAATATTTCGTCGTAGTCATCTTCATCATCTTCAACACTAATCTTAACTTTGGTATCACCAACAATTTCTACTCCTAATTCCTTTTCAATATCAAGTTTTACTTGACTACCATCAATATTTACATTAGCCACAGTTGGTTGACGTAGGCATCTTACTATTATTTCAGAGGCATCAGTTATATTGTGGTCTTCTTTTAGAGGAATATTCATTTTATCACTGTAGGTAAAATTTTTAGTTGTTACTGCTGTATTTTTATCTGCATTATAAGAATACCATACATTGACATCAAAAGATCCTGTTACTAAAACACTACCACTAGAGTCTTTGGTGCCACTGAACTTATGATTAATTACCCAACATCCTAAAACAGTATTGGGAATTTCTTCTGGAGTTAAAGAAAATGTATTACTGCTAGTTTTTTTAGCTTTTCCTATTACGGCTTTTGTGACTATTTCTTTAAAGCTAGACATTAAATCACCTTCCTAATTAAATATATGCAAATACTAGACAAAAGAACACACTATAATAAATAGTTTATAGACATAACTAAACTTAAATGGTACAATTAATTTGGTGATAGATATGAAAGATGATTGTTTATTTTGTAAAATTGCAAGAAAAGAAGTTGATTCTAAAATATTATATGAAGATGAAGACATTATGGTAATAATGGATGCTTATCCAGATACTGATGGGCATACTTTAGTAATACCTAAAAAGCATTATGAAGATATATATAGTATAGATTCAGAAATTTTATTAAAAATTATCGAAACAGGGAAAAAATATGCTACTAAATTAATGACCACTTTGGATAAAAGTGCTTTAACATTTTTAGTAAACTATGGTGATGCACAAGTTATTAAGCATTTTCATTTGCATTTACTTCCAGATTTTATGCATAAGAGTCACGAATTAAGTAAAGAAGAAATTTATGATAAATTGATGAAGGATTAGATTATGGCGAGAAGAAAAAAGAAGTTAAAAATAAGAGCTTTACTAGGATTAATTGTTATAATTGCTATTTTAGTAGTTGGAAGTTACATGGGATACAATTACTTATTTCAAGATAATAATTCAACAAATAATTCAACTAACAATAACAATAATAATGGTAGCAACAATCAAGTAGAAAAACCAAAAGAAGATGAAGTATATAATCTTAGTTTATTAGCCACTGGAGATGCTTTAATTCACAATGCCGTATATTGGGAATATGCTATCGGAGATAAAAATACTGGTCCATATAATTTTGATGGCGCATTAGATTATGTAAGAGATATTGTATCTGAGTATGATATTGCTTATTATAATCAAGAAACACCAATTGCTGGGGGAAATCCATCGGGATATCCAAGGTTCTCTACTCCATCAGAATTTGGAGATGCAATGATTAAAGCAGGATTTAATATGATATCTACTGCTACTAACCATACAATTGATAAAGGTGAAAATGGTATAATCAATTTTTACAATTATTTAAAAGGTAAAGATGATATCGTTTACAATGGTATTGCAGATAGCGAAGAAGCTAGAAACAATTTTATTATTGGAGAAAAGAATAATATAACTTATACAATGTTATCCTACACTACTTCAACGAATGGTTTACCTGTTCCAGATGGTAAAGATTATTTAGTAAATGTCTATGATGCAGATCAAGTAAAAGAAGATATTGAAGCAGTAAGAGATAAAGTCGATGTATTAATAGTAGCAATGCACTGGGGTGTAGAGTATGCTACCAATCCCAATGACAGTCAAAAAGAAATAGCAGAGTATTTAGCAGATTTGGGAGTAGATATTATTATTGGATGTCACCCTCATGTTTTACAACCAATTACATGGATTGATGATACACTAGTAATGTATTCACTAGGTAATTTTATATCAAATCAATATGGGACTGATGATTATAATAAATTAGTTGGTTTTATGGCTACCCTAGATATAACCAAAACAGTTACTCCGGACGGCGAAGTAACTATTGACATAGATAATTTAGGAGGAGAATTAATATTTACTAAATATAATGGTAATCCTATTACAACATCAAATCATGATGGCCATGTTGTAATACCATTTAGTAAAATGACTGATGATAGATATTTAAGTGATTACCAAAGGATATATAAAAAATATTCAGATGTTCTAGAGAGTATGGGGACAGATTTAAATATCGCTTCCTTACCTACTGCATAAAGTGCAATCAATGCACTTTTTTATTGTAGAATATTTTCTATTAATAAATATTTATACATTAATTTATTCATAAAATCATCTATACTTTCAATAGGAATTCTCGTATCTTTACAAATTTTCAATAACGCACACGCATTCATTGCTTCTTTATATGTAATAATAGAATCACTAGCCAACATCTCAATTATTTTTAAAGTTCTAATTACTAAAACACCATTTTTTTTGAATAGTCTTTTAATCTTTTATCTCCGGTTGCCAGTATCCCTCTGCAATCTCTAGCAGTAATATAATTTATCAAATCATACTGTGATAGCTTATTGGTTGTTTTTTGTAATTTTTCTAATTCTATCATTTGTATAGCAGTAAACTCTATAGTTTTCATTTTCTTTAGTATATGTTCATTACATGTATTAGAATTAAATTCATCATTCATAACTAAATCACTTACAAAAACGTTATCAAGTTCGATAAATTTTTCTAAAATACCTGCATTACTTAAATCAGTAATAATATTTGTATCAGTAATTATAATTTTCTCTGTTATATTCATACGCTGATACTCCTAATAATTCACAAGCTTTATTTAAAGAAATTATATTTTTACTATCTAATTGATATACTAATTTTTTAAATTGATTAGAGCATTCTGGTCGAATAGGCTCTGGATCATTTTTAGTAATAGTAGTATTTATTTCTATACTTAATCGTTTATATAAATATTCTGATATTATATTTAAATCTTTTAATCTGTATATTATTGCAGCATAACTAACTTTGTATTCTTCTTTGAAGGTTTTCAATTCGAATAAACTAATATTTTTTCTAAAATTTCCAAATTCATTTATAATACTTTCTCTAGGCATTAAAAATGCACTGGCAAATCTATGACACATTTTTTCAGCATCTAACTCATCTGCAATATCCATAACCAAATGCCCAAGTTCATGAGCAATAGTAAATCTTTGTCTTGCTCCATCTTTAATATTATCAAGAAGAACAATGAAAGGAATGTCATCGACTATTTCACTTAAGCCATCAAAGTCTTTAATATAATTATTAACATCTACAATTTGAATTATCATAATGCCTAAATTTTCTAAAATGCTAATTAAATCAGATATTGGTTGAATAGCAGAAATATTAATTATTTTTCTATACTTTTTAGCAATTGCCTCAGCATCTTCTATGCTATTACATTTAAATTTAGTTAATTTTATGGGATTATATTGAGTTAAATTTAGAACTTCTAAATAATCTCTAACTCTATTTAAAATTATGTTTTTTAAAATCTCTAACCTTTTCCCAGTTAGGCTTTTTTTCTTTCTAAATGAATTAAAACTCATTTTAGGTAGTTTTTTAGACTGCAACAAATCTCTGACTTTTACCTGATAAAGATTGGCAAATTCAATTAGTCTTTTAGAATCTGGCATTATAATTCCTTTTTCATATTTAGATACTGCAGTTGCAGAAATATTTAAATTATATCCAACTTCCCTTAAAGACATATTTTTTATAAGTCTAGCTCTTTTTAAATTATTTCCTATTTCGCTCATAGTTATCTCCTTCTTAGTTTACATTTTATCATATAAAAGAATATTTGTAAACTTGCAATTTTAAAAAAATCGATAGTAAAAACTATCAATTTATAAATCTAATTATTCCTTAAATGCTTTAAATAACTTACTCCATACTTTACCACTAGAATAATTTAAAATACCTGTTTTATATACTTTTAAACCAAATTTTAAAAGAACATAGATAAATAATATAAGAATTACTACAGATATAAGCATATCGATAACAGTTATTTGACCAAGCAAGAATAGTGTTGGAGAAATAAATACTGATAAGAATGGAATATAAGAAATAATTCTTATAAATATTGAGCCATCAAACATTGCTGCCATAATAGCTAAGTAATAACCAGCGATGGAAAGTAACATTATAGGAGTTTGTAATTGATTGAAGTCTTCAATATTTACAGTCATTGAAGCAAGAATTCCCGCAACTAAAGCATAAGCTGCAAAGGAAAGAATAATCATCACTAAAGTAAGTGGTATTACTAATATTAATGAGTTAATCATACCTGAAGCATTTAAAGTATTTAAAATTGAATTAAAATCAATTATGCTAGATAATGATGAACCCCCTAAAGAAGTACTAATTAAATATGCTATAATACAATAGATGATTAATAAAACTCCTTGAAGTATAACAAATAAATTACTAGCTAAAACTTTAGATATTAAATGAACTTTTGGAGATACATTAGAAATAATTATTTCCATGCTTCTTGTAGTTTTTTCTTCACAAATTTCTCCCCCAACCATTTGCACCAGAAAAATTATTAGCATGAAAAATGGTAAAATTAGAGTTGGAAAAACACTACTCATAATCATATCCATATTTTCATCAGTTGTTGCTTCTTCATTTAAAATAGTTCTATCAACAGTTATATTAGAAGAAATTGTTGCAAGTATACTAGGATCTATATTAGCCAAAGTCATTCCTACTGTTGTTTTAGTAGAATTTAGAGCTTGCAAAATAATTTGATATGTAAGAGAATCTATTTTATTATTACTAACTACTTCACTAGTTAAATATTCAGTAGTACTATTATTTAATACAATAACTAATTCTTCATCACTTAAATCTTTTTTTATATTTTCCAAAGATTCATCACTTAATAAAATATTAAATGATGAATCTGTATCAATATTTTCTAAATTAGTTTTAAATATATCATAAGCATTAGCATTATCTACTACTAAAACATTAGTTTTATTATCAAAGTCTCCACCGAAAAACTCGATAATACTAGAAATATTTAGTAATACAACTATGGCTATTAAAAGAATAATATTCGTAGCAATAAACCATTTAGA
>CALVVJ010000015.1 GCA_944363835.1 uncultured Bacilli bacterium
CCTCTTCAGCCCAAGCAAATCTAGAAGATATATTTTGGCAAATCCAAGAAGAGATAAGAGAAGAAGTAACTATTAATTCCGTAAATGGTTTAATAAATCTTTCTAATCTATATGTAAGTAGTGATTATCCCTTTATCATTTATGTTAATGATGTAGAATATAAATTTACTTCGATAAGCCAAATAAGTGATATTTTAACTGGAACGTATAATTTAGATTTAGCTAAGGTTGATAATAAGTATAAGTTAAATGGTGATTTGTCTAGTTTTAATTTTACTTATTATTACAATTGATTATTTATAAAATTTATGATATATTTTAAGAGAGGATAGCGTATGAAGAAAAAAGGATTTACATTAGCAGAACTTATTGCTGTAATTGCTATATTAGCAATACTTATGTTATTAGCTACGGGAGTATTTATAAATGTTCAACGTAGTGTATTACAAGGCCAATTTGAAAATTTGGTTATGGATATTGAAAATAAAGCTGAGGATTATGCCGAGGATATTGGCACAACGGATGTTATATATATTAATGTTGACTATCTGATATCTCAGGGTTATATTCAAGCTGATGACGATGATAATATTTATGATCCACGAGATAATACAATAATGAATTGTTATATGCTTCATATAATCTTTGAAGATGGAGAATATAAAGCAGATTTCGTTGAAGACGAAAATTTATTAAATGATGATGGTACATGTGATGTAACCGATATTGATACAGGTAAGGTAGACTTGTTATGTAATGGTACCGCTTGTAACAATGGCTGGTATGACAATGATGTTACATTAAATATCAGTGGTCTTACTGCTGAAGAATTAGCCAATAGTACCGTTGAATGGACAAGCCTTTTAGGTACTTATGAATTCCAAGATGTTGGTACTGAAAAAACTATTACAATTAGTCCGAGTAATGTTTTAAATACAACATACAATATTACAATTATTACTCCAGAAGAAACCTATAAAATAGATAAAAATATCAGGATTGATAAAGAAACTCCAATACTTATTTCTAATCGTTTAGATGTCGACTATACAGCTAATCAAGAATTAGTAATTGAAGCAAGTGATATGAGCGGTTCAGGTCTTGCTGGCTTTGCCATAATAAGTAAAGATGGGGATTGTAGTACAGCGAGTTATGTTAGTGGTGGAGTACCAGTAAAACAAGCTGGCGATTTAAAAGTTTGTATGAAAGATAACGCCGGTAATATAAGTGAAGAAAGTATTACAATTAATCAAGTAACATTTAATTATAACAATACATCTAGTGACACAATTACTAAGGTACCTGTTTATTTCTTAGATGAAAATGCTAATTACCCATTGCCAGTACCAGATAGAAATGGTTATACTTTTGATGAATGGGTAGATAATAATGGAGACAGAGTATATAGTTTCGAAGAACTAGAAAATGGCGATGAAGTAAATGCAACTTGGGATATCATTGATGTCGAAATTCCAGTTGATAAAATCGATAAAGATACTGTTGGAGTCCTAATTGAAAATAAAATAAATATGATTTTAGTGTTGGATGACTCTGGTAGTATGAGTGGTTCACCAATCAGAAATTTAAAATCTGTTGCCAACAATTTAATAGATAGTATGTCTTTTACAGTGGGTTCAACAATTTCAATCATTCGATTTACTGGCAGTGCTAGTACTTTATTAGCTCAAGGTAGAAGCGCTAGCGAAGCCAAAAGCATAATCAGTAGTTTCGATGGTAGTGGTGGAACAGATTTTGCTAATGCTTTAGATGAAACATATTATTTATTAAGAAATCACTACTTTAATAAAGACGAAACGTTTGTAATATTCGTAAGTGATGGATATGGTGGTAGTCCAGGTTCTTATGCTTCAATGGTTAGAAGCATGGTAAATACCGTCTATGCTATTGGAATTGAAGATGCTGATGCTAGCACGTTAAGGCAAATAGCTTCTCCTGGCTGTTACTTTAATTCGAGTTCCGGACTTGATAGTTTAAGTGAAATATTTACTAAAATTCAAGATGAGATACGTGAAGAAGTAAAAATCAAATCAGTCGACGGTTTAATTGCCCTTCCTAATCTTTATGTAACGACCGAATATCCATTTATACTAAATGTTGGTACTGGCGATATGGAATTTCCATCAATTAGTAGTATTTCTGATATTTTAACTAGAGTAGGAAATACATATTATTTAGATTTAGAAAAAGTTGATAATAAATATAAATTAAATGGTAATGTTAATAAAGTTAACTTCACTTATTATTATAGTTAGGAGGTCTTATGCAAGATATTAATAAAAAAATAGTTTTATTTACTGTAGTCATGGTTATCTTAATTGGTACTGTAACTTTTATTTTAGTTAATAGATATGTTAGAGAAAATAGTGAACCTTTAGTGGGAATAGATGAAGTTAACTTTACTTTAAATGATATTCGCAATAAATTTACAGCGACAGATTATGCCGAAAGTAATAATTGTAGTGGAAGAGTTAGTGAAAATGCAATCGATATAACTTGTAACAAAAAAAATTATAATTTTGAATTTAATGGTGTAGAGTTGAAAATAACTACTGATGAATCTGGTAAAGATATTTTTAAATATCTTGTTAACGGTATAGAAGAATTGCATGGTTATAATGATGGTGAATATTTAGAAACTGTTGATAAATTTATAAATGGTGAAATTGCAGTGACTGGTTTAAATTATAAAAAAACTGATGATGAAATTAGTTTTTCAATAAATGTATTAGATAAACTAGAAAAATATGAAGTAAATGATAAGATTAATAATGAAACAATAAAAAATATTACAGATGTCAATTATGAATATTCTGCCTTAGGGTATACAATTAGTAATTTAGAGTTAGTTAAAAATGATGAACGTTATTTTTTAGTATTTTCCGCTGTTGCTGGTGGTAAAGAAACATATGACGCTACATTTACTATAAAGTATTATGATGATAATAACGTTTTAGTTACCAGTCAATCATTAGATTTAAGCACGAAAGATACTTACGGAAATCCTTATTTGGGATTTGTAGTAACTACTAGACTGGATAATCCAGAAACTTATAATAGAATAACTAAGTATAGTATTAGTCTATCATAGAATAGGAGTGAAATATGAAAACTAGAATAATAAGTGCAATAATTGCAGCCGTAATTGCCATTCCTTTAATTTTGCTAGGTGGTTATTTCTTTGCTGCTTTTGCTTGTGTCCTAGCGGCTTTAGCTTATAAAGAAATGATAGATTTAAAAGAATCTCACAAGAAATTTCCTTTACTTATGGCATTTTTAGGTTTTTTAGCAATGATAGTTATTGTGTTATCCAATAATACTGATGCATCAATCTATAAAGGAATAACATACCAAACACTTACAATGACAATACTTTTCTTGCTATTGCCGACAATATTTTACAAAAAAGACAAGTATTCTACTAAAGATGCTTTTTATTTAATCGGTGTGGTGCTATTATTAGGCATTGTCTTTAATACCTTTATTATTCTAAGAAATCGTAGCTTATACTTATTCTTATATTTATTAATTATTCCTATGGTTGCTGATATATTTGCTATGCTTGGAGGAAAGTATTTTGGTAGCAATAAAATGTGCCCTAAATTGAGTCCTCACAAGACTTGGGAAGGTTCTATTTGCGGTCTTATCGGCGGAACAATTGTTGGTATAATATTTTACGTAATATTCCTAGGTTCATTTAATCTACGAACAGTAATAATTACTATATTGTTATCTATTATTGGTCAAATGGGTGACTTAGTTATGAGCAAAATCAAAAGAGAAAATGACATCAAAGATTTTTCCAATATCATGCCAGGACATGGTGGTATCCTTGATCGTTTAGACAGTGTAATATTTGTCTTTATAACTTATATGTTTTTATTAATTATTTAAGGAGGGTTATTTATGTGGTTTATTTCTTTATTAGTATTGATATTTATTCTAGGTATTATTATCCTAGTTCATGAATTTGGTCATTTTATCTGGGCTAAAATGTTTAAGGTTCATATTTATGAATTTTCTATTGGTATGGGACCTATAATATTTACTCATAAAGGAAAAAAAGATAAAATAGACTATAATATCCGAGCTATTCCCATCGGTGGATTTGTTTCTATGGCTGGTGAAGTATATGAAGATGATAATAAGATAGATAAAAAATCATTCATGTGCAACAAACCATGGTGGCAACGTATAATAATATTAGTAGCAGGGGTTGTCAACAATTTTATTTTAGCATTATTATTGTTATTCTTAAGTGCCATTATCTGGGGAGCAACTATATCTCTTCCTGAAGTTAAAGAAGTGGTTGAAGGTTCTGCAATGGCTGAGGCTGGAATCGTTGCTGATGATAAAATATTAGCTATCAATGACCGTAAAGTGTCAAATTGGGATACTGCTCAAATACTTCTTATTATGGAAAGTAAAGATGATGTTTATACATTTACTATAAGACATACCGATGGTACTGAAGAAGATATTAAAGTTACTCCAGATATTACTGAAAATGAAGATGGCTCAGAAACTAAAACATTTGGTGTTTACATCAAAACTGAAGAAGTTCATGGCTTCGTCGATTCTCTAAAATATGCCTTTACTAAATTTGGTAGTATAGTTCATTCTATGGCTTTAACTATCGAAGGCTTATTTACTGGTAAAATTTCTTTGCAAGCCTTATCTGGTCCTGTCGGAATGTATGAAGTAGTTGATCAATCAATTGGTTATGGTATAAGTTATATGCTTTATTTAATAGCATTCTTATCTATCAATGTTGGCTTTATTAATATCCTACCATTCCCAGCCTTTGATGGTGGTAGAGTATTATTCTTGATAATTGAAAAAATTAAAGGTAGTCCAGTTAATTCTAAAGTAGAAAACATCTGTCATATGATTGGCTTCTTCTTGTTAATCTTACTCATGATTTACATTACTATTCAAGACATATTTAGATTTTTTTAAGGATATTGACAATGTCCTTTTTTCTTTGTTAAAATTAATATAGTAAAGGAAGATATTATGAATAAATTTTGTTCTAATTGTGGTAATAAGTTAGATCCTAATACGAATTTTTGTAGTAATTGTGGTGCTAAAATAAATAAAGAAGAAAGTAACTATGATTATCCTAAATTACCAGAAAGAAATATTGTAGCGTGCGTAATACTATCAATATTAACTTGTGGTTTATATGGTATTTATTGGTATATTTGTATGACTGATGAAGCCAATGCTGTAAGTAGAGAAGATGACACGAGTGGAGGATTAGCCTTTTTATTTACTTTGCTTACTTGTGGCTTATATGGTATCTATTGGTCATATCGTATGGGCCAAAAGATGGGTTCAGCTGGAGAAATATATAATAAACCAATTAAAGATAACGGAATTCTTTATCTAATTTTATTTTGTATTGGCTTAAATATTGTCAATTGTATATTAATACAAAATGACTTAAATAGGTTTTCAAAATAATGAATACTAAAATTGTAAAAATAGGAATAATTCTATTTTTTCTTTTACTAGGCTATTATTTCTTAAATCAAAAATTTAGTATTGGTATCCCATGTATATTTCATGAAATAACAGGACTTTATTGCCCGGGTTGTGGTGTTACAAAACTAACTTTTTCGTTACTTGAATTAGACTTTTATCAAGCATTTCGTGCCAACCCTTTAATATTTATATTATTGATACTAGCAATAATTTATTATCTTATAAAAATAATCTTAAATAAATTATTTAAAATTAATATAACAATTCCTAATTATGTATATTATATTTTATTGGTAATTACTATTTTATTTGGTGTTCTTCGTAATATCCCAAGATTTGAATTTTTGATATCAGTTTGATTACTTATAAATACCTAGTTATTTTTCTATAATCTTATTAGTAGAATAAAATTCGACAAATAAAATTAAATCAAATGTCTATGAAACAACAGTAACCACCGGAGAATTTATTGCACCATCAGTAGATACAGTAAATCATAGTGTAACATTAAATAGCATAAGTTTAACAGTAAATGCCACTCCCAGAATAATGAAATAGTAAAATATATGTATAGCAAAGATAATGGAGATAGTTGGGAAGAAAGCACAAGTAATAGTTATACATTTAGTGGATTAACCCCAAATACAACATTTTATATCAAAGTATATGTCACAGATGATAATAAAAGAGTAAGTGGAGAATATAGTATTGCTGTCACCACTTCATTAGAAAATTTAGCTAATGTATGTACAAGTGGCAGTAATTTAGCTGATTGTATAACATTATATTATAATACCTATGGAGAATCTTATGGTGGCTTATATTATCATGATGGTTTAGGTACCTATATTAATGCCAATCAAGAAGCTGGAGACAATTCATATAGATATAGTGGGGCTAATCCTGACAATTTCATTTGCTTTGGAAGCGATGAAGCAACTTGTCCAACAGATAATCTATATCGTATAATCGGAGTTTTTGATAATAAAATAAAATTAATTAAATATGATTACGCTGGAAGTGATATGTTAGGAACAAATGGAGATTCTTATGATTATCATATGCAGGACTTTAAGGAAATTCTGTAAATTATCGAGGCAATAAAAATCAAGGAGAAATACCAACTTTTAATTGGAATAAATCTGCAGCTAATATTTGGAGTCAAAGTAATTTAAACAAAACTAACCTTAATGTAAATTTTATAAATTACTTGAACAATGTTAATTCAAAATGGGTAAATATGATTGAAACAAGTACTTGGTATGTAGGGGGAATTTCAACGTATAACAACGTATCAAATAATACAATCAAAAATGTTTATAACTTAGAAGTAGGACCAAATAAAATAAATACGACTTATAGAGATGAAATTGGATTGATGTATGTGAGTGATTATGGCTATGCAGCAAGCCCAGAAAATTGGTTAACCGCATTAGGAAAATATAATAATTCTACTAATATGAATAATAATTGGATGTTTATGGGATTAGTTGAGTGGACTATAACAAGAGATTCAAGCTTATATAATAGTATTTTTCTAGCGGATTTTGCTGCTTATATAAGTTATGGTAATATTACTTACGCTTATGCTGTTAGACTCACATTCTATTTAAAGTCAACAACAAAATATATTAGCGGAACAGGCACTCAAGATAATCCATATAGAATAGTTTAGTTAATATTAATAAGTCACTAATATGTAGTGGCTTTCTTTATTAATAAAATTCGATTGAAATTTGTCTAAAATACTTGTAAAAATGCATAATATTTGGTAGAATTGAAATTGCTGTAAATGCAAAAAAATAAACATCAATATGGATTATTTTTACAAGTGCCGTTATGGTGTAAAAATAAGTAGAAGTATTGAGAAGTAAAACGAAGGAGGGAATTTATTTATGGCAGTAGTTTCTATGAGTTACTTATTAGAAGCTGGAGTTCATTTTGGACATCAAACAAAAAGATGGAATCCTAAAATGAAAGAGTATATTTTTACTTCTAGAGATGATATTTATATTATCGACCTAGAAAAGACTAAAGCATGTCTTGAAGAAGCCTATGCAGAAATTAAGACAATTGCTGAAAATGGAGGTAAGTTCTTATTTGTTGGAACTCGTAAACAAGCTCAAGAAGTTTGTGTTGAAGAAGCAACAAGAAGTAATTCTTACTATGTAACAGAAAGATGGTTAGGTGGAACCCTAACAAACTTCCGTACTATCAGAAGAAGAGTTAAGAGATTAGAAGAAATCGAAAAGATGGAAGCTGATGGTACATTCGAACTTCTACCTAAAAAAGAAGTTATTGGACTTAAGAAAGAATATGAAAAATTAAATCGTGTTCTATGTGGTATTAGAAATATGGAAAAATTACCACAAGCAATTATTGTTGTTGATCCTAAAAAGGAAATTAACGCAATTAAGGAAGCAAGAAAGTTAAGAATCCCAGTATTTGGAATTGTTGATACTAACTGTGATCCTGATGATGTTGACTATGTTATTCCAGGTAATGATGATGCAGTAAGATCAATTAAAGTTATGCTTGGTGTACTTACAAATGCTATTTGTGAAGCAAATGGCCTTGAATTAGTTGATTATGTTTCTGAAGATGATAAGAAAGAAACATCAGAAACTAAGAAAGAAAAAAAGGAAGTAAAACAAGAAGAAACTAAAGAAGAAGTTAAAGTTGATGAAACTGTCTTAGAAGAAATTAAAGAAATGGAAAAAGCTGATGAACTTGAATCTAAAACTTTAAGTGAATTAAAAAAATTAGCTAAAGAAAATAAGATTAAAGGTTATTCAACAATGAAAAAAGACGAATTAATTGAAATGTTAAGTAAATAAGGAGGAAATAACATGGAAGTTACTGCAAGTATGGTTAAAGACCTACGTGAACAAACCGGCGCAGGTATGATGGATTGTAAAAAAGCTTTAGCAGAAACTAATGGCGATATGGAAGCTGCAATCAATTGGCTTCGTGAAAAAGGTATCGCTAAATCTGCTAAGAAAGAAAGCCGTATTGCTGCTGAAGGTCTTGCTAATATTTATATCGATGGCAATAAAGCAGTTATCTTAGAAGTAAACAGTGAAACAGACTTTGTTAGTAAGAATGAAGAATTCGTTAGTATGATTGATACTATCGGATCTACTTTACTTAAAAGTGATGTTAAAACTGTTGAAGACGCTAAAAATCTTACAACACCAGATGGAACTATCGGCGAATTAATCGTCAATAAAATAGCTAAAATTGGTGAAAAATTATCTTTTAGAAGATTTGAAATTGTTACTAAGAATGATGATGAATTCTTTGGTTCATACATTCATATGGGAGGAAAAATTGCCGCTTTAACAGTAATTAAAGGGGCAAGTGAAGCGGTTGCTAAAGATGTAGCAATGCAAGCTGCTGCTATGAAACCTTTATATTGCTTTCCAAATGAAGTTCCAGCAGATGTTTTAGACAATGAAAGAACTGTTTTAAAAGAACAAGCAATGAATGAAGGAAAACCAGCCGATATAGCTGAAAAAATGGTTGAAGGAAGAATTAAAAAATTCTACAAAGAAATATGCTTATCTGAACAACCATTTATTAAAGATGGCGATTTATCTGTTGAAAAATATGTAACTAACAACGGTGGAGAAATTAAAAGTATGATTCGTTATGAAGTTGGTGAAGGAATGGAAAAAAGAAATGACAACTTTGCTGAAGAAGTAATGAATCAAGTGAAAGGTAACTAAGTAAACGTAATGTTGATTTTTTTTGACAAAAATTTTGGTTTTATTCTTAATAAGTTGCTCAATTAATGTTATAATAAAAATGGTGAAGTTGTAACCATGGAAAAAATATATATAAAAAATGAAAAGTTATTTAAAAATAAATGGCAAATGCTCATATATTGTCTTCTATTTATCGCTTTAATCGGAGCTTTCATTTATTTAGGAACTCTCGATTATGATGATACCTTACCGGATAATGAAGAATTTGCTAATAACTTTAGTTTAGTGCCTGAGGATAATGTTTTTGTTTATGCCAATGCTACTGATGCTTTAATGATTGCCAATGGTACAAAAGGAATCGTTTTATTTGGTACAACCAATGAATGGGTAAATTACTACGCTAATATCGTCAATAAAGTTGCCAAAGAAATGGGAATTGATAAAATATATTATTACGATTTTGTTGGAAATCGCCAAGATAATAATGGAACATATGAAGCAATAGTAGAAAAATTAAGTAATTATGTAACATATAATGATTATGGGACTGCTGAAATTTATGCTCCAACATTATTAGTAGTAAGCAATGATAAAGTTTTGCTTTTTGATACAGAAACTTCTTTTGTTGAAGGTAATATATCTCCAAGTGAATATTGGAATTCATTTAATGAAACAGCAAAAATGAAAGAACTACGCAATGTTTTTTCTAAGTATTTGGAAAGTTGAGGTAAATATGGATAATACAAAAAATATCGTCGGTTTAATATTTTTCATCATCATAATTTTATTATTCAGTATTGGTGGCTATTTTTTTATGAATTATATGCTCGATGATTTTTCTAAAGAAAGTAATGATGATAATGGTATTACAGAATTAAGAGAAATTAGAATTGATGCTACTAAAGACTATATTTATTATGAAAATTCTGAAGACATTTTACCGGAAGAACATATTGAAAAACAAGACGTTATCATAAACATTAAAGGTTTTGAAAATATCAATGAAGAATTAGCTTCTGAATT
The DNA here is from genome assembly GCA_944363835.1 of uncultured Bacilli bacterium. Classification (GTDB taxonomy): domain Bacteria; phylum Bacillota_I; class Bacilli_A; order RF39; family UBA660; genus Onthocola_B. The sequence goes on from CALVVJ010000015.1 coordinate 10,236, forward strand.
AGCCAGTTATGAAGATGAGAAAGAATCTTTAGATGATGTAACTTTAGAAGAGGGAACTACATGTTCTAATGAAGCAAATCTTTATAGTTTTCCATATCGTGAATATGAAGATACTACTTTCGGTGATTATATTAGTTTAGTTATCAATGACTTTACTTATAACTGTACCAGTGGTAATCGTATAGAAAATATCAAAAGTTATGTCATTGACAAAAATACTGGGGATTTATATACTTCCGAAGAATTATTAGAAAAATTTGATATAAGTGAAGAAGATATATTAACTCAAGTGCGTGATCGTTTAAACGATACTCAAGTTTTAAACGAAGGTAGTGAAGTAATTGATATCGAAGGCACCATAAATGCTATCGAAACTGGTGAATATGGTACTGTTAAATCACTAAGCATCAGTAAAACCGGTGAATTAGTAATTAATTTTATTGTAAAATCGAATGTAATAAATTATAATGATAGTATAGAATTAAATTAAGAAGGAGAAATGTTATGGACTCGGCAGAGAAAAAAATGATGCAAACTATTGAAAGTTTAAAAAATAAGTTATTGAATATTAGGGCAGGTAGAGCTAATCCAGCGATGCTTAATGGAGTTATGGTTAGTTATTATGGAACTCCAACACCAATACAAAGTGTGGCTAATGTTACTGTACCTGAAGCCAAACAACTATTCATTAAACCATATGACAAAAGTACTTTGAAAGATATTGAAAGAGCCATTAATGAAGCAAACTTAGGTATTGCTCCAACAAATAATGGAGAAATGATTATTTTAACTATCCCTGATTTAACCGAAGATAGAAGAAGAGAATATGTTAAACAAGCTAAATCCGTTGGAGAAGAAGCCAAAGTTGCTTTAAGAAACATTCGCCAAGATGCTAATAATGAAATTAAAAAAGCTGAATACCCTGAAGATGAAGAAAAAATGTATTTAGAAGAAATTCAAGAACTTATTACTAAGTATAATAAAATAGTAGATGACGAAATAAAAATTAAAGAACAAGAATTAATGCAAGTCTAGCATTAATTTTTTTAAAAATAAAAATTGCTTTATTTAACATTTAATGTTAATATATTTCCTGTGATTGTTATGAAAGATAATATAAGCTTTAAAATGCCTGATGGTTTAGTTATTAGAGGTACTCTTATGGGAAATATTGAAAGCCCTAATTTAATTGTTATGCTTCATAGCGGCGGTTATGACCGTCGCGAAAAAGGCGTAAAAGAAATTAATAGTAATCAAAAAGAATATTATAATGCAAAAGGTAATTATGAATATTTGAGTAGTTATTTACAAAAAGATGCAGCAATACTTTTAATTGACCAAAGAAACCATGGGCGTAGTGGCAAAAATATTGATGAAGAAAAGATGGCTTTAGCAATAAAAGAAGTAGCTAATTTATCTGATTATGACATAAAACTCCTTAACCGTTGTTTAAAGGAAAAAGACGATGCTATGTTAGATTATTTAGTCACTAAACTAAATAAAAGTAATCTGGGGAATCTATTAAAAAAACCAATTGTCAAAGATATGTCCTTTTTAGAAATGGCTGATGATTTAGCAGAAGTCCTTTATTTAATAAAAAGAGAATATAATTATTCTAATATTCATCTTGTAGGTACTTGTATGGGTGGTTTAGTTTCAACTTTATATGTATTTAATCATCCCAATAGTGTTAACTCTCTTACTTTGTTTTCTCCGCTTTATACACTAGATTCTGCTTTTCTACATCCCGACAATGAATTTGCCATTCATAAGCATGAAGTAGTTATGGCTGGTGGACAATATAAAATGGGCAATGCTGTCGAAGGCCTTCATACACTTGCTGAGATTGAGAACTTGCGAAAAGATTTTTATAAACAACTATTACAAATAAATATTCCTATATTTTGTATTCAAGGGTTAGAAGATAAATTAGTTTTAGCTAAACATCAAAATGCTTTATTTGCAAGTCTAAAAGAGTATCATGATACCCACAACTTAAGTAAAGTTTATTATGCAGAAATATCTCCGGGAGTACATTGTTTGTATGATGTTTTACATCCATCTCTACAAGTGGCATCCGAATTTATCTATAGTAATTTAGATACAGGGTTAAAAAGAAATTAGGAAGCAAAAATCCTAGTTTTTTTTATCAAAAATATTCATTCTTAGACAATATATATCTACCAGATAAAAATCTTTGTAAACATTGTATATAAGCTATTGCTAAATTAAAAAAAATACTATATAATTTACTCAGAATAGAAAAGGAAGATAGTAATGAAAAAGAAGTTAATTTTAACAATATCTATTGTATTAGTATTTGCTTTAACAATGTTTATTGCAATGCAAAATGATGAAAGAGTCATTTATGAATCTGGAGTTCATAGTATTGAGGTTGCTGATGCTTTTGCTATGATGTATGAAACTGAATTTGGAAGTGGAGAATATGTAGTTTCTGATGATACCACCTGGCCACTGGAAGGTTATGTATTTAATGCCGAACTATCCAGATGTGAAAATGGTAGCACTCTTTATTGGGATGAAGAAACTCAGTCAGTTATGATGGAAGCAAATGTATCAGATAAATGTTATATTTACTTTGATGTTTATGACCCACCAGTATTATCAAATTATATAATAAGTGAAGTATATACTGGAATAGATGGCGAAAATGGCTTATATTATCATGATGGAACAGGTACATATATAAATGCGGATCAAGAAGCAGGAGATAACTCGTATAGATATGCAGGAGCAAATCCAAATAATTATGTGTGCTTCGGAACTGACGAAGAAGTATGCCCAACAGATAATTTATATCGTATTATTGGAATATTCGAAAATGAAATAAAATTGATAAAAAATGATTATTTAACAGAAGATTCTTTAGGCGTGGTTTCAGTATATAACAATGTTCAAGGAGAAAGTTCTTGGATAAATACATATAGAGGGCAATTAAATATAATAAATAATTTTTATTGGAATAGTAATGGAAATAATTCATGGAGCGATTCAACGCTAAATAATGCATTAAATAATGGGTATTTAAATGGAATTGGAAATGAATGGAGTAATTTAATTGCTGAGCATACATGGACAGTTGGTGGAAATACATATGACAATATACTTTACTCAAATGCTAAAACTGTTTACGAATATGAAATAACAAATCCAGTAGAAAATACATCCTATAGTAATAAAATAGGATTAATGTATATAAGTGATTATCTTTATAGTGCTGATTCTTCATATTGGAATTATCCGGGTTATAGTACCAGTGGAGCTGATTACGATTACAGATCTGCAATAGATTATAATTGGATGTACCTAGGAGGATATGATTGGACTATTACTAGACGCTCAACATTAGATTATTCGGATGTTACAAATTATGCGTATCGAATACATACTGCTGGCTATGTAGGCAGTGACAATGTTGGGACAGTTGTTCTTTCTGTTAGACCAACATTTTACTTAAATTCTGATGTTAGATATATCTCTGGAACAGGCACTCAATCTAATCCTTATAGAATTGCATAAAATAAGCCTAGTCGATTATGACTGGCTTATTTTTTTGTTCAAATTCAAATGTATTAGTTCCATTAATTAAATCATAAATTAAACTTGCTCTTACCTCATACAAATACTCTATAGAATCTTTATTAACGGTGACTGGTATATTTAAGTCTTCTAATTTATTTAAGTAATCTTGGCCTTTTTTATTAAAACCTAATATTTTAATGTAAGATAATGTAGAATTATCTTCTTTTTTTAATGATGTAAGAATATGAATAAACATTCTATTTAATTTATTATAAGTATATCTCTTAGTTTTAATATAATTTATAAATTCATCTAAATTATTTGATTTATTAATATATTTTAGCAAACGATATTCTATTCCTTCATCGACATCTAAATATTCATTTAAATTATTATCGGTATTTATTTTATATTTTAATAATTTAAAGTACATTTCTTTATTTGGTTGTATTATATATTTTTTTGTATATGCTGGTATATATTTAGATATATCTTCATTACTATATAATTTTTCTCTGATATTTGATGCACTAACTATTGTCTCATTACTTGTTATATCATGATAACTATTAGTTCTTTTAATAGTTTCTATTTTTATATCAAATTTATTTTTTATGATTGCTTTAGCATAAGATATACCTAGTAAATCATTGGGTTGAAAGTCAAATTCTATTTCAAGTGCTTTAGCAAGTGCCGTAGGGTAGTTAATTCCATCACTCAAATATTTTTTTGCCAATTCATCATAATTACTACTAAGTTGTTTTTCTGCTAATTTAATTAAAGTATTTACATCATTAGATTCACTTCCAAAAATGATTCTTCGGGCGTGGAAGTTATTAAGTATCTTTATTGAAGTTTCTGCAAAGGTATCTGCTGATTGTGTTCCATAAATAAACGGTAGTTCTAAAACGATATCAATACCACTTTCTAGGGAAACTTTAGTTTTATCTTCTTTAGTTAAAACAGATATTTCTCCGCGTTCTAAAAAATATCCATTTAAAACTAATATGATTAGTGAATCAGGATACATTTCCTTTATTTTTTGTATGTGATAAACATGTCCATTATGTAATGGATTATATTCACAAATAATTCCTATTACTTCCATAAGTCCTCTTAATTAATGAAATAGTATGTTGCTGACATAATAGCAATTAGTTCATTCTTATCATTATAAATATTTGCTTTTAAAACACTTGTAGTCTTACCAATCTTTACAACTTCTGCTTTAGCAGTTAAATATTTACCCTTACCAGGTTTTATATAATTAATTGATACATCAAGTGTTACGGCATCTCTTCCACTACTTCTAACAGTAACTCCCATTACCGTATCTCCCATACTAAAAATTAATCCACCATGAACAATACCATATGGATTTAAAGACTTTTCTGTTATCTCCATTTTAACGGTACTAGTTTTATCACTAACTTCCTCAATTATAATATCATTATGTTTTAAAAAACCATTTTGTTCATTTAATATGTTCATCCTTCCACCTCAAGAGTTATTATATCACATATCAAAATTCTATGGTATAATATCTCATGTGGTGGTATTCATGATTTTAGCAATTGTAGGACCTACTGGTGTAGGTAAAACTAAACTTAGTGTAGAACTTGCTAAATACTATAATGGCATAATTATAAATGCTGATGCTGTTCAAATTTTTAAAAGCCTTGATATAGGTTCGGCGAAGGTACGTGAAGAAGAAAAGTGCGGCATTCCGCATTTACTATTTGATATAAAAAATCCTGATGAAGATTATACTGTTAAAAATTATCAAACAGATGCTAGAAAAATTATTGAAGAATATAAAAATAAAAATATTATATTCTGTGGTGGAACTGGGTTTTATTTAAGTGCTGCTTTAATGGATTATCGCTTTTATGAAGATGAAGATACTAATACTTATGATGATTTAACTAATGAAGAGCTATATGTATTAGCAAAGAAAAAAAATCCAGATTTAAAAGTAGATAGCAATAATCGCATTCGTTTAATTAGAGCTTTAAATAAGAAAAATGTCCCTGTAGTAGAACCAAAAATGCTTTATGATAATGTAATTATTATCGGTTTGACTACCCAAAGGGATAGACTATATGATATAATAAATTCTAGAGTAGATACTATGTTTACTAAAGGCTTAATTACTGAAGTAAAAGCACTTCATGAAAAGTATCCTAACTCACGTGTATTAAAAAGTGCTATCGGTTATAAAGAAGTAATCGATTATCTTGCTGGTAAGTTTACTTTAGAAGAAGCAAAAGAACTTATCAAAAAGAATAGTAGACATTATGCCAAAAGACAATATACTTGGTTTAACAATAAGATGAATGTTACTTGGTTTGATGTTAATTATGATAATTTTAATGAAACAATAAATAATGTAAAAAAATATATAGATTTGAATATAAAGTAGTGGTGAAGATATGAATACTAAGAAAAAGGGGATAATATTTTTATGGGTAAGTATATTTATTATATTTACTAGTTTAACATTTTTTATTATTGGTTGTAATTCTAGTTATCTAGTTACAGATATTTTTAGAAGGATAGCCCTAGCTATCTTGATATTAGCATGTATACTTTTTGCTTATAGTATCTTTTTAATTGTTCGTTTTCGCTTTTCCAAATCCTTAAAAAAAGCCAAAATGCTCGTAATTTCTATTTTGTTGGGTCTTTATGTTCTAGGATGCTCTTCATTTTTATTTATTTTATATGGACCTTATGATACATTTAGAACATGGTTAATTACAACTGCCATGGCTACAATGAATCATCAATATTATTGTAAATGGTTTTATTCTGATGAACAAATTAATGCTGTTTTAAATGAAAATTATGTTGCTGAGGGTACAGAATCAACAGACCCATCACTAATAACATTTGATAAGACAGAAGGCTATGCTAACATATATGAACGTCAAATCCTAGAACATGAAGAAGACGCTTTATATAAAATTATTCGCTTTAAAGTAAATGATTGTGATGCTTATCTAGCTGCTGTTTATGATGCTAGTAAAATAAGCGTAGGTGTTAGTAAGTATTTAGGTGTCGGTGGTCAATATGTTTATGATATGGCTAAACAACAAAATGCTGTGCTAGCAATTAATGGCGGAGGTTTTTATGACCCAAATTACAGTAGCACTGGTGGTAACCCTTTAGGTGTGACTATTAAAGATGGAGAAGTAATTACTGATGAAACTTATAGTTCTAATAATGGTGGTATCATTGGATTTAATTGGTCTAATCAATTGGTTTTATTGCGCAATGCTGATGGTAATGAAGCTCTAGATGCTGGCATCCGTGATGCCGTTACAATGGGACCATTTTTGATAGTTAATGGTAACATGGCTGATATCAAAGGCAACGGTGGTTGGGGTTATGCTGCCAGAACCGCAATTGGTCAAAGGGCAGATGGTATTGTTTTAATGCTAGTTGTTGACTCTAATGAATTCCGTACTAAGGGAGCGTCAATCAAAGATTTAGCAGAAATTATGGAACGCTATGGGGCAGTAAATGCTGCAAACTTAGATGGTGGAACATCTAGTGCTATGGTGGAAAATGGTAAATTAATCAATGACCCTATTGATTCTGCTCTAAGACATAAAACAAGAGGAATACCTACTATGTTTAAAGTCGTTCCTTAAATCTAGTTATCTAGATTTTTTCTTTATTTTAAAATAAAAAACTATCCTTTTTTTTCTATTAATGTTATAATTATTTTAGCTAGAAAGGAGCAAGTATATGGATATATTTATTCCTGATATTTATCAAAAAAGTATTTATACAATAAATTATAAAAAATTAAAGAAAAATGGTATCAAATGTCTACTATTTGACCTAGATAATACGGTTGCTCCTTATAAAGTAAGTGAGCCTGATGCTAAAGTAAAAGAACTTTTTGCTAGATTACAAGACGATTTTAAAGTAATAATAATATCTAATAATTCTAAAAATAGATTGCGTCCTTTTAAAGAAAAATTAAATGTCGACGTTGCTTTTAATAGTAAAAAGCCTTTTAAGAAAAAATATAAAAAGATTCTCGAGTTATATAATTTTAAAATCGCTGAAGTTGCATGTATCGGTGATCAAATTTTAACTGACATTCTTGGTGCCAATCGGATGGGCTTTACAAGCATTTTAGTAAATAGAGTAGCTAAATATGAAACGATACCTACAAAAATAAATCGTTTTTTTGAAGGTTTTATTTTAAGAAAATTAGCTAAAAAAAGTATTTTAGTGACCGGAGAATATTATGACTAAAAGAAAGGAGTAACATGAAAAAATGTTTAGGATGTGGTAGTGTATTACAAACGACTTCTAAAGATGAATTAGGATACACTCCCAAGCTAGAAAATGATTTGTGCATGCGTTGCTTTAAACTTAAGCATTATGGTGCTCTTGTTTCTAAAGGTAAAACGCAAGATAATCAAAGCATTATAAATAAAATCAATCATAAAAAGAGTTTTGCTCTCTTTATTACTGATTTCTTAAATATTTATGATGAGATAATTACAACTTATAAAAAAATAAAAAATCCTAAAATGCTAATAATTACTAAAAGTGATTTAATTCCTAAAAATATTAAAGTTAATACTTTATTAAATAATATCAAAGATATTTATGATATTAAAGAAGAAATGTTACTAGTAAGTTCTAATAATAAAGAAAATTTAAGAAAGTTAGAAAATATTTGCTTAGAAAAAAAAGATGTTTTGTTCGCTGGCTTTACTAACGCCGGCAAGAGCAGTTTGATTAATGCTTTAGTTGGCAGTGATATAACTGTAAGTAAGACGATTAATACAACCCAAGAGTTTATTTCCTTACATGTCACTGGTGTATCGCTAACAGATGCCCCAGGATTTATTGCTAATACTTATCAAAGTGATGTTCCTAGCAAAACTATTAGACCATTATCCTATCAATTATCTAATAAATATTATTTAAAAATAGGTAATTTTAATCTTGCTAGTGCTGCTGATAATAATTTAACTTTATATTTAAATAATAATATTCATGTTGAAAAAAGAAGGATAAAAGAAAATTTAGAATATGGCATGATTATCCCATCTCGGCATGATTTAGTAATTAAAGGACTAGGTTTTATAACATTTAGTAAAATTACGAAAATCTATATCGATATTGATCCTGAATATTATGAAATCAGACCAACCATTATAGGGGGGTATTATGAGTAAGATTAGAATAATGAGTGAAAACTTAGCTAATAAAATAGCTGCTGGTGAAGTTGTTGAAAAATGTGCTTCAGTAGTTAAAGAATTAGTTGAAAATTCTATCGATGCCGGAGCCAACAATATTAAAGTAAATTTAATTGATGGCGGTCTTACTAGCATTGGCATTGTAGATAATGGTAGTGGTATGGATAAGGAAGACGCCGTTTTATCTTTCGCCCGTCATGCCACTAGTAAAATATATAAAGATGATGATTTGTTTTTTATAGAAACCTTAGGTTTTCGTGGTGAAGCTCTAGCCAGTATAGCCAGTGTTGCTGAAGTAGATATGGAAACTTGTAATAGTGATATTGGGACACATATCCATATTAAGGGTGGTACTATGGATATCGTTGAGCCAACTCAAGCTCGCCAAGGAACATCTATTACCATTACCAACCTTTTTTATAATACACCCGCTCGTCTTAAATATTTAAAAAGTGAAGCAACTGAACTTAATAATT
>CALVVJ010000016.1 GCA_944363835.1 uncultured Bacilli bacterium
TTGAGATACTTAATTGTTTAAGTAATAATTGTTAACTTGATAAAAAATTTATAAACAATAGAATAAAAATAGTAGGGTGGCGACCATCCGAAGTTGGTCTATGGAGGGCTCAAAGAGTCCGGTGAAGTAGAAATGCCTTGTAGTGATGCAAGGACAGTCAAACTTGTTTGACTTTTGTTCTGGTAATTTATTCCTAAATACGATATAATTAAATTGGAGTTGAGAATTATGGATTGGATTTTTTGGCTAGTTCTAGTTATTGTTTTAACTGTCGTCGAACTAGCAACAACAAACCTCTTATCTGTTTGGTTTGTTATAAGTGGTATAGTAGCCATGATTTTATCATTTTTTATCGATGATGTTGCTATTGTATCCACAGTATTTGCGGTATTAGGAATATTGCTGCTATTTACAACAAGGCCATTATTAAAAAGGTATTTGCCAACTCAACGAGTACGAACTAATGCTGATAGAATTATTGGTATGCATGGTATAGTTACTGAAGAAATAAAGAAAAATACCGTTGGTGAAGTTAAAGTCGATGGCAAGAAATGGAGTGCTGTTAGTAGCACTAAAATACCGGTAGGTACTGATGTTACAATTGAAGCAATCGATGGCGTTAAAGTCGTTGTACGAAAGGAGGAATAATTAATGCCAGAAATATTAATTGCTATATTAGTTATTATTTTAATAATAGTAATACCCAATATTAAAATAGTTCCACAAGCTAAAAGTTATGTTATTGAAAGATTAGGCTCTTACTATGCAACTTGGAATAATGGTTTACATTTTAAAATTCCATTTATTGATTCTATTGCCAATAAAGTATCTTTAAAAGAAACAGTTAAGGACTTTGCTCCTCAACCAGTTATTACTAAAGATAATGTTACAATGCAAATTGATACTGTCGTTTATTTTCAAATAACAGACCCTAAACTTTATACTTATGGAGTAGATTTTCCTATTAGTGCTATTGAAAATCTAACGGCTACAACTCTTCGTAATATTATTGGTGAGTTAGAACTTGACCAAACCCTTACAAGTAGAGATATCATTAATACTAAAATGCGGGCTATATTAGATGAAGCAACTGATCCATGGGGAATCAAAGTAAATCGAGTAGAAGTAAAAAATATTTTACCGCCCCGGGATATTCAAGATGCCATGGAAAAACAAATGCGCGCTGAAAGAGAACGTCGTGAAAAAATATTACAAGCCGAAGGTGAAAAGAAATCAAGTATTTTAATTGCTGAAGGTGAAAAAGAAAGTGCTATTTTAAGAGCTGAAGCGCAAAAGATGAGCCAAATAAAGATTGCTGAAGGGGAAGCAGAAGCATTAATTAAGATTAAACAAGCTGAAGCTGATGGAATAAGACTTTTAAAAGAAGCAGGTGCAGATGAAGCAGTATTACAACTTAAGGGTTATGAAACTTTATCTCATGTTGCAGATGGTAATGCAACAAAAATTATTGTTCCTGCAGAGTTATCAGGAATTGCAACATTTGGAACAGCCCTAAAAGAAGTAATGGAAGATAACAAACGAGATAAAAAATAACAAAAAGCATCCATTTAAGGATGTTTTTTTGTTCAAGTCTTGTGCAAGTTTTGACTAAGTCTTGTTAATCTTCTAAGTTTTTAAATAAGTCGGAATCAAAGAAATCTTTTAATTCAATTTTAAATGTTTTACAAATTTTATATATTACATAAGCACTGGGATTAGCTACATTATTGGCTAGTAGTGACCTAAGTGTAGTAGGTGGTACTGTTGAAAGTTCAGCAAGTCTATTTGGAGTATAATTATGTTCATCACAAAGTTCATAAATACGCTCTGTAACAGCTTCTCTAAATTTCATTACATCACCTTCTTTGTTAAGATTGTAGCAAATATTTCAAAAAAATATCCGCCGATATCAGTTGACTTTTGCTTTTGCATATTATATACTTAACATAGCATAGAGGATGTGGCATATAATGGAAAAAGAAAAAAAGAAGAATTTAATTTTTATGGTAATTGGAGCAATAACATTAATTGCTGTAACACTCGGAGCAACATATGCGTATTTCACAGCCCAAGGTGGAGGGACAGGAAATATTGATATTAATACTCAAACTGCAACAACAGATAACTTATCGTTTCAAGTAGGACAAGCAATAAGTTTAACAGCAAATCAGGAAGATTTTGGTCAAGGGGCAGGAAATAAGAGTGGTAGCACTACAGCAAAAGCAATATTAACTGCCAATAATGCAACAAATACTGCTACAAGAAATTATTATGTATATTTAAATATAGAAAGTAATGATTTTGAATATACAACAGAAGATGAACAAGCGGAAATATTACTTAAGGTAACAGATCCAGAAGGAGCAGAAGTAACAACATTAGGTTCTTTAGAAAGAAAAACTAGTGGAGGAGTATCAGGATTTGATATAACAACATCTACAGGACTTATTACAATTGCAGATAACTATGAAATAGTGTCAACTGGAACAATTACCCAAGAATGGACAGTTGAAGTAATATTTGCAAATTTAGATAGTGATCAAAATGCCAATACTGGAAAGACATTTAGTGCTAACTTAATAATCCAAGAAGAACCAATGAGTACAGATTTAGGAAACTTTGCTGAGTATATAACTCAAACAGTATATACTGGAGTAGACGGAGAAAATGATTTATATTATCATGATGGGGTAGGTACATATACCAATGCCAAACAAGAAGCCGGAGATAATTCATATCGTTTTGCAGGAGCAAATCCAAATAATTACGTATGTTTTGGAAGTGATGCAGCAACATGTCCAAATGATAACCTATACAGAATAATTGGAGTATTTGGAAACCAAGTAAAATTGATAAAACATGACTATGCAGGAAGTAACTTATTAGGAACAAATGGAGCATATAGTAGTTCAATTACATCACCAGGAAGTTATTATAAAGGAAGCCAAAGTACATTGTATGCTTATTACTGGAATAATAGTACAGATAATAATACATGGAGTGAAAGTCAATTAAATACAGTGAATTTAAACACAAATTACTTGAATAATATAGGAAACAAGTGGAGTAGCTTAATAGCAACAACGACATGGCAAGTCGGAGGAGCATCATATAGTAATGTATATAGTAGTCCAGTAAAAACAGCATATAATTATGAAGTAGGAGCAAATAAAGCAAATACAACATATAGTGCAAAAATAGGATTAATGTATGCAAGTGATTATGGATATGCGGCAAGTCCAGCGAACTGGAGTACGACATTGTATAATTATAATAATGATACCAATCGAAATAATAACTGGATGTATATGGGTGGATTTGATTGGACAATTTCCCGCCGTTCGGACGATACGAATCGTGCGTTCATCGTGATTGGCGCTGGTAATGTGTACTACATCTACGTGCACATTAACAGCAACGACGTGCGCCCGTCCTTCTATCTGGAGTCTAGTGTTGAAATTTCTTCTGGTACGGGTACCCAAACAGATCCATTTAGGATAAATTTTGACTAAAAATTATCTGTAAATAAGTGTAAATTAAACTAAAAGTAAATATTAGATATTTACTTTTTTTATGTTTTCTGGTACCATTATGGTAGACAGTGGCATACTGTGGAAGAAAGTGGGGGATAAAATGCTATTGGGTGAATATCATCACAATATCGATGATAAAGGCCGATTAGTTATTCCTACTAAGTATCGTGAAGAATTAGGTGATGAATTTATCATTGCTAGGGGAATTGAAAGATGCTTATATGTCTACTCTAAAGTAGAATGGGAAAAATTAGTAGCCAAATTAAATACTCTACCTTTCACTAAAAAAGACGCCCGAACATTTACAAGGTCCTTCTTTTCTGGCGCTACTGTTTGTGAATTCGATAAAAGTGGTCGAATAAACATTACCTCCCCGTTGGTTAGTTACGCCGGTTTGACTAAAGAATGCGTCATAATCGGCGTGAATGACCGATTAGAAATATGGAGTGAAGAAGCATTTAACAAGTTCTTAAGTGATAACTCTGAACAACTTGAAGATATTGCAGAACACTTATTCGAGGGTAACAATGAAGCATTATAGTGTATTAAAAAATGAATTGCTTGCATCACTTAATATCCGTGAAGATGGAATATATGTTGATGCAACTTTGGGATATGCCGGGGACGCTAGTGAGATATTAAAAAGAATAAAAAGGGGATATCTATTCGCCTTTGACCAAGATCCTGAAGCCGTTAGTTATTCTAAAGAAATTTTACAAACAATCGGGGACAACTTTAAAATATTTTCGACTAATTTTGTCAATATGAAAGAATGTTTAGAAAAAGAAAACGTTACAGAGGTTGATGGTATCATCTTCGATTTAGGATTTTCATCACCACAGATAGATGATGAAACCAGAGGATTTTCTTTTATGCATGATGGTCCACTTGATATGCGCATGAGTAATAGTGGCAAAAGTGCTAAAGATATCATCGATACCTACAGCGAACAAGACTTAGCCAATATTTTCTTCAATTATGGCGAAGAAAAAATGAGTAGAGTAATTGCTAAGCAAATACTAAATTCTAAAGAGAAAATAAATAGCACTCTGGAATTGGTGGAAGTAATAAAAAAAGCCACTGGAGCTAATTACTTTTATAAGCATCATCCCGAAAGAAAAATATTTCAAGCCTTACGTATTGAAGTAAATGATGAATTAAAAGTATTAGAAAAAGTCTTGCCAGAAGCTATTAAACTTTTGAAAAAAGGTGGTAGACTTAGTGTTATAACATTTCATTCTCTAGAAGACCGTATAGTAAAAAATATATTTAAAAAATATAGTGAAGTAGATGAAATAGTTAAAGGTCTAAAAGATATTCCCGAAGAATATAAGCCTTTAATAAAATTAGTAAATAAAAAGCCGATAGTGCCGAGCACTGAAGAATTACAAGAAAATACTAGAAGTGCTAGTGCTAAACTTAGAGTAATAGAAAGGATATGATAGTATGGCTAGTAAAAAAGCAAAAAAAATTAGATTTCTAAAAGGTGAAAAATTCATGTATGGTATTTTAATTTTATTAGTACTTGCCATACCGATGTTTAGTGTGTATACTAGTTCATTGTTGAGTGAAACAAATAATGAAGTAGAAAAATTAAAAAATAACATCGAAAGCCAAGAATTAGTTAATCAAAGTTTATCGATGCAAGTTGATGAATTAGCTAGTTTAGAAAATATTCAAAAAATTGCTGAAGAATATGGACTTTCATATATAAATAGCAATATTAAAATAATTGCAACAGAATAAGGAGATAAAAGATGAAAAAAAGAGCGACAGTTAAAATATCTAAAGTTATTATTTTAATAGTTGCTTTTTTGTTTGTAGCAGCTATTGGTAAACTTTCTTTTGTTGTTTTGAGTAATAAAGTAGATGGTGTTGACCTCCAAGCCATGTCGGCATCGATTACAACTACCGAAGAAACGCTTTATGCTAACCGTGGTAACATATACGATGTTAATGGAGAATTGCTAGCAACTACCGTTAATGCTTATACGGTAATTGCCTATTTAGATGAAAATAGAACAACTGACCCAGAAAATTCTCGGCATGTTATCGATAAAGAAGGGACTGCGGCGGCCTTAGCTCCTTTACTAGACATGAGTGAAGAAAGAATACTAGAACTACTAAATAGGGACTCGTATCAAGTAGAATTAGGTCCAGGTGGAAGAGGCATAACTGAAGTGTTAAAAAGTGCCATTGAAGACTTAAATCTACCAGGAATCGATTTTATCAGTGACTCTAAAAAAAGATATTATAGCAATTCGACATTTGCTTCTTATATAATTGGTTATGCCAAAGAAAACGATGAAGGAAAACTAGTGGGAGAACTTGGTGTTGAAGGATACTATGATGATATTTTATCGGGTACTAATGGCTATACCAAATATTTAAAGTATACATCTAGTAATTATAAAATTCCTAATACTCCAGATGATACTGAACCCGCCGTCGATGGTTCTGATATTTATTTAACAATCGATTTTGATATTCAAAATAAAGCTGAAAATGCAGTTAAAACTATGCAAGATAAATATAACACTGATTGGGCGATATTTACTGTAATGGATGCCGATACCGGAGCTATTGTAGCCAGTGCTACTAGTCCTAATTTTAATCCCAATGATACCAATACAATAACAAGTTATATGAATCCTTTGGTAAGTTATCAATATGAACCAGGTTCTGTTATGAAAATTTTCTCATTTGCTTCTGCTATTGAGGAAGGCTTATACGATGGCGATGAAACTTATCAATCGGGTTCCATTCAAGTTGATTCTGAAACAGTTATTAGTGACGTAGATAAAACTTGGGGGGTAATTACTTTTGATACTGGTTTTGCTTATTCATCAAACGTTGCTGCCACAACTTTAGCTTTTCGTTTATTGGAATCGAGCGATAAAAAACTTCCTGATTACTATGATGCTTTAGGTTTTGGCAAGAAAACAGGTATTGAACTTTCCAATGAAGTAAAAGGGGACATGGAAGTTGTTTATAAATCAGAATTAGCCAATTCTTCGTTTGGACAAGGTATAAGTGTGACTCCTGTCCAAATGCTTCAAGCTCTTTCTAGTATGACTAATGATGGCAATATAATAAAGCCTTATATTGTCGATAAAATCGTCGATAGTGAAGGCAATATTACTTATGAAGGAAAGAGAACAGTTGTAAATAGCGTTTATAGCAGTACAACTGTCGAAAAAATGCATGAGTTGATGCATAAAATGGTTTATGAAGGTCTATCAAGTGCTTGGCAAATTGATGGTTTGAGCTTGATGGGTAAGACTGGAACTGCCCAAATTGCTTCCCCAAGTGGAGGATATTTAACTGGAGAATATGATACTATTCGTTCTTTTGCGGGAATCTTTCCTGAAGAAGATCCAGAATATATCGTCTATGTTGCAGCTCGTAAATTCGAAGGTAATAGTGTTCGCTTTGCTGAAGTTGTAACAGATGCTATCGAAGAAATTGCCAAACACGCTAAACTTACAGAAGAAACTAAAGAAGTAGATTTAAGTAAAGTAATCGATATTGATAATTACTTGAGTAAAGATATCGGTACTGTAACAACCTTACTAGAAAATAAAAAATTAAATGTTGTAGTTATAGGTAATGGTAAATATATTATCAACCAATATCCTTTAAAAAATAGTACTGTATTAGAAAATGGCAAATTATTTCTAGTTACTAATGGCTTAGAAATAAAAATACCCAACCTTACTGGTTGGAGTCTAACAGACGTTAAAAATTATTGTAACTTAATTGGTCTAAAATTAGAATATAGCGGCTATGGCTATGTTACTAGTCAAAGCCTTGCTCCAGATACGATATTAGATGTGACTAATATGACATTGAGTGTTCAGCTAGAGTAAAAAAGCCTGTAAAAAATTTACAGACTTTTTTAATTGAAATTTTCTAAATCTTGTTTATGTTTTTGCAAAAACACTTGCATTGCCCGGTCAAATTCTTCTTCCGTATCGAGTGCATCAATAAATTCTTCACCATTTTCCATAACTATTTTTCGAATACAGAAATCCATCATATCATTTTCTTTAGTTAAATAAATATATTTCGTATTGTTTAAAATTATTTCGTCGCTAATAATATAACTTCCATCTTCTAAATCGATTATTTTTACTTCTTCCATCAGCGTGCTCCTCCTTTAAGTTCATTTAGTAACTCGGAAACTGCTTCTAAATCATTTCGCCCATAAGCAACTTTTATTTCGCGCATTTTATCTAAATATTCTTCTTTATCCATATTTAGTGATGCTAAATAATCATCAAAAGTTGCATGATTACAAGCTCTTACTTCATCTTCGGAATAATCTAGAGGATTTTCCTGAACTATTCTTTGCAATTCTCTCATAATTTCATCCATAAACTCATTTCTTTCAAACTCTTTTAAATTGGTATAGGTGCCATATATTCTTGTATCAATATCATATTCCTTGTTGCTATTTAAAGTTTCTTCGGCAGCACCTTTTGCATCTAAATCCCAAAGAGGATGCCCATATTCATCTAATCCATTATAATAAGTAGTATTATTACGAACTGGGTTAGCCAATTCCGAATTAACTTGAGAAGAAGCTTGCAAATTTTTCATTCCGTTTATTCCTAGTGTACTAACTCCTGCAATAGTAGCTACCGCTGTAAGAGCAATAATAGCATTCTTAAGATATTCTTTTGGTTTGTTTTGTTTTCTTGGCTGATACCTAGCTTTACTGCTAGTTCTTGATGTACCCTTAACACTTTTGCTTCTTGCTTCATTATATCTTTCTTGTGCATAAATGCTTGTTCTATTATTAAATATTTTTAAAACTTCTTCCGTTTCTCCTGTATATTCATCATCTGGAATCATTTTCTACCTTCTTTCTATTATAATTTTACCCCAAGATTACGACTTATGCAAGTAAATTTACATTGCTTGACATTTCAAAAAAATGCAAAATAAGCAAAAGGCATATTGCAAATGCTTATCTAGTTTGGTATAATTTACTAAGATAGGTTAGGTGACATAGATGAGTTTAAGTGTTATCGATAAATATGTAGAAAAAAAGAAAAAAGATATTTTGGAATATGCCAAAATACTTGAATCTTTGATAACATTAGAAGATAACAAAATGTGGAATAACAGAACAGAGTTTAGTGCTGAATGCAAAGAAATAATTGCAATATATGCTGACAAATATTATTTTTTAAACAATACTCACCGGGATAATCCCATTGAATATTTAAATGATAATATAAATAATATCTTGCAGTCGATTATTGAATATTGCAAGACTGATACCGAAAAGCAAAAGATGCTTAATGAATTAAAAAATGAAACATTCTTACTTTCAGTTATTATCTGTACTTCTTGTTATTTAGATATTGCTACAAATGTTATTGATGGTAATTTTTCAGACACTAAAAATAAATTTAAATACTTACTTAGTTATTTAAAAAAGACTAAGATATTGAAAGTTTATGCAAGTGATCGTATTAGAATAAATGATTTATTTGATGCAATTAAGAAAAATGCTAAAGAAGATGGTAAATTCTTTGAATATTATGAAAGCCCAGATTGTACTAATGAATTTATTGTATATACCCAAAATCCTTTACAATATTTAGTTAAGTTTAAATATAATGTTTCAGGATTAACTGATTATGACGAATCATTAGTGAGTAAAGTAAAAAAAAGTTACAGTTCTAAATTTAAAGAAATTTCGTTTGAACTATTAAGTGTATATTTATTACAAGAATTAATTAGCAATCGTGAGGTAGCTACCTATTTAATTGCTATGGATGAAGATTTAAATAAAAAGAGTAGTCTTCTTAAAGTTTTTGATAATAAATACTTAAAAGACTCGATAAAAGTCTTAGTACCACTTGATAAAGAAACGGATTATCTCGATGCCCTAAATGCTATTAAAAGTATGGGAATAAAAATAATCTATGAATATACAGATACAAAGGAAGTAAATGAAAATAAATTTACTTATGATATGGAAGTAATTGTTCCTAGTGAATTTCTAAAAAATAATGCCCAAAACGAATATACGTGGGATAAAAATGGTGTAAAGTTTGTAATTAAGAATAAGGAGGATTAGACATGAGTGTATATGGTGAATTTTTTACAAAGTTTATGGAACCTTTTTTTGAAGGGTTACTAAATATTTTTAAGGGGATTGGTGAAGGATTAGGCCAAATGTTTAATGTAGTCAATTACATTACAGTTGTAAGCGATTACAAAAGTGATTTAACTGGTGTAGGTTTAGTTATCATGATTTTATCAATTATTCTATTATTAGCGTTATTTGCGGTAATTATATTTTTAATATATCGAGCAATTAGAACTTATATAAGATATAGAAGAAATGTCAAAAAAGAAGATCAATTAATCGATGAAATTGAAGTTTTAAATAATGAGATATTAAAACTTAAAAGACAAAATGCTAAAATTGCTGAACTTACTAATGAAAACGGCGAAATTGAATATGATGAAAATGGTAATGTTAAAGGTGAATTAAAAGAAGGCGAAAGTCGTTTCTTCAAGCTTAGTAGCGTCGATGCTAAATATGCTGAATTCACTCCAGCAGAAATTCATAATACTTTTACTTTACAAGAATTGTGTGACTTATTTAGAAATTTCTCAGCATCTAAATTAGGTTTATATTATGATATAAATTTAATTAGATTGTTTATCGCTTCCTTTGCTTCTAATAAACTTATCATTCTTGAAGGTATTTCTGGTACTGGTAAAACATCCTTAGCATATGCTTTCGGCGAATTTACCAAAAATGAAACAACAGTAGCAAGTGTTCAACCATCATGGAGAGACTCTACTGAAATATTTGGTTATTTCAACGAATTTACAAAGAAATTCAATGAAACAGAAATCTTAGAAAAGATGTATGAAGCTCAATATACTGACGAAGTTTATATTACACTACTTGATGAAATGAATATTTCTCGTGTTGAATATTACTTTGCTGAAATGCTATCTATTCTAGAACTTCCTAATAAAAAGGATTGGGTTGTTGAATTGGTTCCAAATGTTTGGCCAAATGACCCTAAAAAACTAGATGAAGGAAAACTAAAAATTCCTGAAAACATGTGGTATGTTGGTACAATCAATAACGATGACTCAACATTTATGATAACTGATAAAGTATACGATAGAGCAATGCCAATTGCCATCGATGATAAATGTGATGAATTTAGTGCTCCAGATACTGAAGCTATCGAAATAAGTTATAAATATTTTAACGATTTATTTGAAAAAGCTGAAAAAGAACATCCAGTAACTGATGAAACACTAGAAAAAATTGCACAAATGGACCGTTATGTAATCGATCACTTCCGGTTAGCATTTGGTAATCGTATCGTTAAACAATTAAGAGAATTTGTTCCATCTTATGTTGCCTGCGGCGGCGACGAAGTTGCTGGTATCGATTATCTTATAGCTCATAAGATTTTAAGAAAATTTGAACAATTAAATTTAGCATATATTAAAGATGAAATTGATGGTTTAATTAACTATTTGGAAAAATTATTTGGAACAGGTAAAATGCCAGAATGTAAAAATTATTTACTTCGTTTGAAGAAGACAATATAGGTGAACAATGAATATAGTTGATTACATAAATAGTTTAAACAAAGATAAGATTCTTAAGTTTATTGAAACAACTAGTTCAGATATAACGATTAAATCCGATATTGAAAAAAAGGTTAGTGATACTTCTTGGATAGATATGGTAGAAGAAAGTATACCATATCTTGACAATATCATTAGAAATCCGCGGCGGTTTATCGTTCAAGAAGAAAATATTGTGCCAATTGAAAAAGCTAAGGTTGTCACCGAAGAATCAATCCGTCATTTGGCTCAAAATACTAATCTAATTCAAGAAGTTCATGAAGATGGTACAGTAATTCCCCTAAAACTTTTAAATGTTTATCGGGAAGAAACAATCGACCTTTATGAAAATCGTTTCATTAAATCTTTAGTGGATAATTTATATACATTTGTCCAAAATAAACTTAATGAATCAGACCAAAAGTCTTATGCTAAAATTAAAAATGTTGTTAGTTATGAAGGACAAAAAAAAGATAAAACAGCTTCATATAAAATTAATATTACTTTGGAAAGTAATTTTGATGATGAAATAGAAGCATCAAAAGATGGACATACTCTAGAAGAAAGAATCGAACATATTCGTGATGTTCTTTCTGCATTTCGCAGTAGTACATTTATTAAAAGTTTAAAAGAAAGTAGTCCTGTACGTAGTCCAATTAGAAAGACTAATGTTATATTAAAAGAACCAAACTTTATAAAGGCTTTAGAGTTATGGGAATATTTAGAAAAAAATAATATTAAACCGGTAACTTCTATTCAAAAAGAAAGTAAAGAAACAAAAGATCCTAGCATTAAAGAAAAATACGATTTTGGATTCTTTACTTGCAGTGATGCCTTGAGAAAAGATAAAACTGACGCTCCAGTTTATAATGAAGCTATCATAAGTAAACTTATTAATGATTTTGTATACTCTGGAGATGTTACTGAAAAAGATTTTAAGAAATTGTTAAACAAAGAATTTACTATTGCTAGTAAACGTAAACAAAAAGAAGAAGCTAGTGTCAAGAAATGCTTTAAAGATTTCATTAATGACTTTGAAAAAAGATCTAAGAAAGCAATTGCATTATTAAAATAGTGAGGGATGAATTTTATGGCTAAGAAAAAAGAAGAAAAAATCAAACAAAACTATAATCGAGAAGTAGTAGACTTAAAAGAGTTTATGCTTTTAGATGCCAAAAAACAAGATGAGAAAATTAAAGAAACTTTGGACGTAATGTATGAAGGTAACTTAACGGTTACTAAGAAACATATCGAAAAAGTTTTAAATATTTGTTTTGACCCTAAAGATAACGAAGTCTATCTACCTGCCAGTTTAAAGGTTGAAAAAAACGGTAGTAAACTAATATTCTATTTTCATAAGAGAAATAATATAGGTCTTATTCTTCTTTTCCTTTTAGCTTTCTTATTCATCGGGGGATTTGCAACATATACTGGGGTCCAATATTTAGGTCGCTTGCAAATGAATCAAGACTTAGATGGTGATGGTGTAGCAGATTTAAACATTGATTTAGATGATGATGGAATTTGTGATATCAACTGTGATACCGATAAGGATGGCAAACCCGATCGTAATATCGATTATAATGGTAATCGAAAACCGATATTTAATGTCCAAATGGATGATGGCACAATTTTTAATCCCATTAATCAAGATACCGATAGTGATGGTAAATGTGATATCAATTGTGACACCAATGATGATGGCTGGCCTGATACAAATATCGATTTAGATGGCGACGGCAAACCAGATATAAACATTGATACTAATAATGATGGTGTAGCAGATGTCAATATTGATACAAATGGTGATGGTAATCCAGATGTCAATATCGATTCAAATAATGATGGGGTATGTGATCGTAATTGTGTTTCCCCATCCACTCAAAATAAAGGAGAATTAGATATTGATACCGATGGCGATGGTATCTGTGATGTAAACTGTGATACTGATGGTGATGGCAAACCAGATACAAATTTAGATTATTGGGGTGATAAAAATCCAACATTTAATGTCGAAGATGAAGATGGAAATATAGATAATCCAACTAATCAGGATACTGATGGCGACGGCGTCTGTGATATCAATTGCGATATCAATGATGATGGTTGGCCGGATACAAATATCGATTTAGATGGTGATGGCAAACCAGATGTCAATATTGACACTAATGATGATGGTATTCCAGATTTAAATATTGATACTGACGGTGATAAAGAACCGGATATGAATGTTGATACCGATGGCGATGGTGTCTGTGACGAAAATTGTGCTTCCATTGTAACTGATGATGGTACAACCGATGGTATTTATCAAGAAGGTGATGACGACCTTGATTTCAATACTGCTAGTTTAATTGTTATTTTCGAATCGCAAAATAATGTTGTAGCTGATAACATTTATCCCGACGATCAAGTCGGACAAGGCGTCAATACCTCAATTCCGGATTTAGTATTTACCGTACAAAACATGACTAACCAAACTATATATTATGATTTAAGTTGGGTAGTAAATGAAAATACTTTTGAAAGCACTAATTTCTGGTATCGTGTTGTCAGTGATAATAATGGATTTAACCAAAATTGGACAACTGCCCCAACCGCCGATAGTTTATTTGCGAGTAGAATAGCAATCGCTCCTAATGTAACTCAAACTTATCGCATTTCCTTTACATTACATGGAACTGGTGAGGAACAAAACTATGACCAAGGAAAGATATTTGATGGTCAAGTATCTATCAATTTAATTGAAGAATAGGACCTATGGTCCTTTTTTCTTGTCTTTACATTCCTCTAAAAGTCTGTTATAATACTTGGCATGTTTAAGGGGGAATATTATGAATGGTGTTGATAAAGCCAGTTTAGGAGCAAGATATTTATTGAACTACATTACCACTAAGAATGAAGCATATCTTGACGTTGTCAAAAACTGTCTCAAAGAAATCGAATTTTGGGCATTATTAATGCACTTTTGTAACAATATGAACGAACTCTTTGACAATATCCCTGAAAGCATTTTAACCAATGTTTTTTGTCAAAAAAAGATTGAAAAAGTGGTAGATGTTTTAAATGATAAAAGCACTATAGAGTATGATTATGGTAAAGGTTATATGTCCAATATCAATGGCGAATATAAAACCCAATTACGACTAATTAGAAATGCTTTAGCACATGGGACATTTACCTTTGATGGCAGTAAAATAAAAGTTAATAATCCTAATACAGAATTTGGTGCTATATTTGACTACGAATGGTTTAAAACCCTTGTTTTGGTAGTCTTATCAAATTCCAATTATCTAATCAAAAAAAATATAACTGATTATGTTATGTGTAAATTAACAGATGAAGATAATCTTAAAGCAAATGCTATACCATCTTTAGAAGACCGTGGGTCACTAAAATTAATTAAACTGACTTGTACTGCTGAAAGTGCTAAAAATGTTGTCACAAAATTTTCTAAACTGAGCGATTCCCAAGAAAGATTAACTTTTGATAGTTTAAAAATATCATTTATTAGATATCTTTCTAATTTAGCCAAGAAAATTGGCTTCAATGTAGCATTAGAAAAGTTAAAAAAAGCGTTTAAAGGAATATTTAATATAGAAGTTATAAAAATTACCAGTCCAGCATTGCAAGATGAATCATTCCTACAATTACCTTTAAATGACGGCATCGACTTATTAATAAATGAATTAAGTAGCGAAAACAAAGTAACTAGAAATACTATTAATTTAAAAAGAATCTTAGAATTAACAGATTGTCTCGCCAATAATATATCTATATCTTCCTCTTTAGAATATAGTTTAAAAGATACTAAAGAATTTTTACTTAATCTCTATGGTTACATCTTTTTCTCTCAAAATGATTATAATACTAAAAAATGTGGCAGCATTCTTAATTCATATCAAGATAAAATTGATTTTCGAATAATTCACGCCAAAAAAGTATGGAGCGAATACATAAAAAAAATTAGTAGGGCAATTGATACGTTAAATAAGGCAAATGCAAGTCCGATTAGAATAAAAATGTGGGAAAAGCGTCTTAGCATATATAAAATAAGATTGAATCATGCTATCAATGATATGGGAATGAATATGCTTAATTTATTGCGTAATTCTCTTACTCATGGTTTAGTAGAACATACTCCCGAGCTAATTACTTTTTATGGTGAAGAACCGAAGATAAAACTACCTAAAATAAATGCTAAAACTAAAGAATTAGAAGAAACTGAATTCCAAAATAGCAGTAAAACATTTGAACTAGATATTAATCCAGAAAATTATTTATCATTACTGGATTCTCTATACGAAAATAGTGGTATTGAAATAAAAGTAAATATTGCCAAATATCGTAAACGTAAAGGTTATTTAGAAAGTTAATATTGCTAAAAAAACTCAACTATTATATAATTTTATTTGTAGATAAGGAGATAAAAAATGGATTGGTTGAGCATACGTGAACTTTTATGGGATACCATAAAATTAGTAACAGTAATTTTTGTTATATTATTTCTAATGATTTATGTTGTATCGGTTACACAAGTCGTAGGTAATTCCATGAATTCTACTTTGATTGATGGTGATGTTTTAATACTTAGCAAAGCTAATTATCGCTTTTTTGATATAAAAAGGGGAGATATTATTTCCTTAGATTATGAAGATACTAAGTATTTGATTAAAAGAGTAATTGGTTTGCCAGGAGACACCATAGAAATTAAAGATAATATTTTATATATTAATGGTGAAGTATATGAAGAAAACTACTTAGATAAAGGCCTTGAATATCCTGACTTTTCTTTAAGTGATTTAGGATATGATACGATACCAGAAGATATGTATTTGGTTTTAGGTGATAATCGCGAAAACTCTTTAGATAGTCGTGAAATTGGCTTAATCAGTAAAGATAGTGTCAACGGCAAAATTGTTTTAAGAATTTGGCCAATCAATAAAATCAGTTTATTTTAGATTAATATTGAAACTAGTTAACATATATTATAGTGAGGCTAGTTTTTTTTGTGTCAAATATTATTGTATTTTGTCGGATTTCGTGGTATATTAGAGTCAGCTAGAAAGGGAGGAAATATGGATAAGAGAAAAGGTATAATTTTAGCTATTGTACTATTTTTAATCATTGGACTTGGAACATTCGTGTTTGCAGGTGGCAGTGATGAAGGATCAGGAAATGGTACAATTACTCCACAACCTGATGGTGGAGATGATAATGATCCTACTAATCCATCAGATTCTGATACGGAAGATGATGGAAATATAACGGAAGGAGAAGACAAAGAAGATACTACTAGACCAACTGGTGGAAACGATAACACTGATGGAGATGAATTAGTAACTGATGGCGAAGGCGAAAATACTCCAACAACTCCAACAGTTGATTATAAAGCTCTACTAGATGAGTTAGCAAATATGGTTGAAACTGCAACTAGTAAGGAAGACTTAGCAGAAGCAGAACAATTTAGAAAAGATAACAATATTACTGAAGAAAATGTTGCTACTTTAAATGATGAAACTGCTAGTAAAACTTATGATGAAGTTATTGCTATTTTAACTGATAATGATTCACCTGTAGTAACACCTGATGATTTAAATGGAAGTTTTACAAATAAAGATAGTGTTTCTGTTGAAATAACTGATACAACCGATGTATCTTACACATTGACAATCAATGGTGAAGAAGTTACTGATGCTGATTTAGCCAATTTAACTGAAGAAGGAAATTATAAACTTACAGTTACCGATTCAGCATTTAATAGTACTACTATAACATTTACAGTTGATAGAACAGATCCAGTATTATTAGTAAATGGTGAAGAAGTAGAAAATGGCGAAACTATTTATGTAAATGAAGATGCAAAAATGACTGTAGATGAAACTAATCTAGAATCATTTACATCAAATGGCAATGATAGAACAGAAAGTATACTTAAGGGTAGTTGGACTGCTCAAAATGATGGACCATATAATATTGTAGTAACAGATAAAGCTGGTAATAAGACAACTTATAAAGTTGTTGTTGATAAAACTCCAATTGCTGTAAATCATTTATATGTATTAAATAATACTCATAATGATTATAATGTAAGTGAAGAAAATCGCTATAAAGTAATTGGTAATGGTCAAGATTTATATGTTGAATATGTTCTAAAAGAAGAATTTACAACAACTCCAATACTTACTATTGGTGGTAAAGAATATGAAATGACTTGTGATGTTGCAAGTTGGAATGATGAACTTTACAAATGTGATGCTCATGTAACTATTAGTGAAGATATGAATCTTGTTAATGGTGAAGTAATTCCATTTACTATAACTGGTGTTAAAGATATCGCTGGTAATGAAACAGTTGTTACAGAAAAAGATACAACTGTAAGTGATAAATATGGAAAAGTTGTATATGACAATGATCCAGCACAATCTATTTGGGTATACATTTTAAATGCTGATGAAGACCACAGAACAATTATTGGTAATAATCAAAAGTTAATTGTTGAAATAAATGTTAATGAAGAATTACTTGTAAATCCAGTAATCACTATTGGAAATTATCAAGTAGAATTAACTCGTAGAGCTAATGATTCTCGTTATATTTATTCAAAAACTATTACAATTGATGCTGATGAAATGAATTTAGTTCATGATGAAAATATAGCATTTACTATTTCAGTTACTGATGTTGCAGGTAATACTACAACTTTGGATAATGATAATGTTACAGTTCATGAAGAAAACGGTTATAATCAAGTCAAATATGATGGAAAAGCTCCTGAATATGTATCACTAGGTATGCAAAACAATGACCATACATCTAGTCATGAAAATGGTGATATTACGGTTGCTAATATTGGTGATCATATAAGAGTATTAATTCGTTTTGATGAATTATTAGCTATAACTCCAAAAATTAGAATTGGAGATTCTGAAGAATTTGAATTAAAGTTACATACTGATTATGAAAACTTTGAAAAGTATACATATTGGGCAGATATTGAATTAACTAAAGATATGAATTTAGCTGATGGTGCCTTAAAATATGTTATTTATGGTTATGCTGATGCTTTCGGTAATGTTGGTAAGAATTTATCATCAACTGATGAAGTAAATCCAATAAATAATCCATCTTTACCAGGAGTTACATTAGATACAGAAGTGGAAAATCCTGAATGGATTTATACTTTAAATTTATCAGATAAAAACAATCGTAAAACTATTAAAGATGGGCAAACATTAAGAGTTGAAGCTAATTTTACTGAAGAATTAGTTACAACTCCAGTACTTACAATTGGTGATTCACAAAGCGTAGCTTTTAGAAAATGCGAAGAAACTAGTTTTGGTAAGTATGTTTGTGTAGCTGATATTGTAATTGATAATAGTATAGCAAATTTAGAAAATAATAAAGTAATTCCAATTAAAATAACAAATATTGAAGATAAAGGTGGAAATACTTTAGAATTAGATAACTCATATATTACAGAAACAACAGAATATGGAGAAGTTACATATGATAATGAAGCTCCTGTATATACTTCATTAGGATTAGTAAATATGACTCATTTTGATGAAGATTCTAAAGGTGATAATTTATATGTTGCTAATGTTGGGGATAAATTAAGAGTAATAATTTTCTTCGATGAATTACTTGCAACAGACCCAACTGTAACTATTGGTGGAGTTTCTGAAAAATTACATCATGATGAAGATTGGGAAAATTATGGTTATTGGGCAGATATTGAAATAACTGAAGAAATGAATCTTGAAGATGGAAACATTGACTTTGTAGTTAGTGGCTATGCTGATGCTGTTGGTAATGTTGGTGTTGATCTAACTAGTAAAGATATTAAAAATAGTCCTCATAAAGGAGTAAGACTTGATACTGTTGCTGCAAAAAAACATGCAGTGTATCTATGGGCTAATACTGAATCTGTAGTAGAAAACATTGATGGTAAAGATTATGTAGTTTATTATGTAACTAATGGTGATGTAGTAACTGCTACTATTAGTGTAAATGAAATTCTAGGTGAAAATCCTAAGTTTGTTATAGGCTATAACGGTGGAAGTTATGATGTACCACAAGATCAAGTTATATTTAGTGAACTAGATGATGTCGAAGACTTTAAATATGTATATTCAGCTCAAATCACAATTCCTGAAGATGTAAAAACTGAAAATACAGAATTAACATTAACTGTTTATAATGTAGTTGATCAAGCAGGAAATGTTACAAATAATGGGGAAGCAATTGGTATTTCTAATGTAAACAGAATTTTCGTTGATACAAC
>CALVVJ010000017.1 GCA_944363835.1 uncultured Bacilli bacterium
TTATCGGCAGCAGAACCACCAAATACTGGAATATTTCCAATAACATCTTGAATACCTTTTAGATATTCTTCTTCATTTGCAGGACTTGCACTCATAAAGAAGAAATCTGGTTCTTTATCTTCGCCTTCGCGTTTTTCTATTGCTTCTTTAGCAATACGTTGTCCAATTTCTCTAGGTGATTCATTAGTTTTAGCACTTCCAGCAGTAACAACTTCCGCATCTCCGCCGAATAACATCATTCCTGA
Source organism: uncultured Bacilli bacterium (assembly GCA_944363835.1). GTDB lineage: Bacteria > Bacillota_I > Bacilli_A > RF39 > UBA660 > Onthocola_B. Next base: position 246 of record CALVVJ010000017.1, read on the forward strand.
ATATCCAGTTTCTTTATTTAGATATCCGTCTTGAGTACAAAGTGCAGCAGATGAAGTACATCCAATAATTGGCACATCACCAAGTACGCTTTTAGCACCTTTCATTAATTCAGTTTGATCTTGAACACAACTTGTAAAGAACAATCCAACTTGTGGGTTTTCCACAACATTTGCCATAGTTGCTGTTTCAACCCCAGACTTAAATGCATCAACATTTTCACTATAACCAACTTTGGTTTTTAACATTAATTTTCTCCCTCCTTAAAACCCAATCTTAGGTTGCTAGCTTTTCTAGCCTAAATTAATTATAATTCATAGTTTTTCCCACAGTCAATTGTTTTACGTCCAGTTTACTAAATTTGACAAAAAAAAGATAGTGCATTTACAATACTATCCTTCATAACATAATCAATATGGCGTCCCCGAATGGAATCGAACCATCACTCTAACCCTTAAGAGAAGTTAGTTAAAAATTTCAAATATCAATTTCTTTTTTAAAAACGCTTTATTTTCTTAAAAAATGGCTTGATTTTTAAAGGATGCCAAACTTCATTTTCTTAATATTTTAAATAAATTCAAATAGAATTTTACAAAATTCGCGATAATTTCGCGACATCATTTTAAAATTTCTATCCACAAACATTATATCACATAAATTTACAACGACTATTTATAACAAAATTAGAAATTAAATTTTAAATATCATATTCATATAAAGTAGTATTTTGAGGATTAAATGACAAAAAATCCGTATTTTCATCATACCCAATAATATTAAAATGAAGTGCTTTTATAAAACTTCCATGAGAAACAACCAATATACTTTTATCTGGATATTCCTTTTTTACTTTATCCAAAAATTGTTTTGCTCTTGACAAACAATCTCTAATACTTTCTATATTACCTTCTTTATCATTTAGTTTATAATCCCATTGTTTAAAAATTAAATCAAAATCCACTTTCTTGCCTTCATAATCTCCAAATCCTCTTTCCAGCAATAATTCATCATAAATGATTTTTTTCTTATTGCCAACAATTAACTCTGTAGTTTCTTTTGCTCTCTTTAGCGGAGAACATATACAAATATCAATTTTAGATAAATCTATCATTTTAGCCAATTCTTTTGCCTGTTCTATTCCTTCTTCATTTAAAGAGATATCAATAGATCCTTGCATAAGCCCTTGAACATTCCAATCCGTTTTTCCATGACGAACAATATACAATTTTTGCAAAATTAATCTTCCTCTCTACATCATTATATTCTAATTATACACTTTTTCTTGTTATAAATAAAGGTTATTTTGGCAAATCATTTTTTCTTTTCCTATTAAAACAATCACTCTCATATCCAGTTGTTCTAATTAACTTTTGAGCATATTCCCTATCTATTCCATCTTCAGGAGTATTTGGCAATTTATCAAACCAATCAGTATTAGGTATCTGTTCATGCGAAAATTTTACACCAACAGAGCCAAGACATCTACCACAAGACTTAAGTGAGTTATTATTTTCAAAAAACGATAATAATGTGATAAAATTAAAGATTTCATGAATATCTAAACTATCGCTAAAATCTCCAATCGACTCGCAATATATCATTGATTGTGGACATCTATATACTCTTCCATTATCAATTGTTATGCATCTCCAATTGTGAGCAATTTGACAAGAGTTATATATTAAATTTATTAGCTCGTAATCATCCGATTCAAATTGTGTAATAGATTCTCTAAAGTCGCTATATTCAAGAATGTTAACTTTAATTCCTTTTTGCAAAAAATATTGTGCAAATTGCTTTATTTTATTACATACAATTTCAGGTAACGGATATAAAGAAATCTCTATTTTATCTATAAATTGTAACATTTCATCGGTCAATTTACTTAACAATAATCCGTTAGTAACTAAACATATTCTTTCTGAAATTCCACTTTCCTTTATTACTTTTAAAATATCCAACAAATTTGGATGAAGCAAAGGTTCTCCACCCAAAAGCCTAACATAATCACAATGCAAATATTTAGAAATACTTTTTAAATCTCTTTCTAATATTTCTGAATCATAAATCTGCTTACTAGAAATAGGAGCAGAATGAGAACAACTACGACAAGACAAATTACAGTGTCTTACTGCATTAATTTCTACTGCTTTAGTAATGATTTTATCATCAATTACTCTATAATTACCAAAACCATTCAAAGGTAGATTTTCTCTATCCTTTAAATTTTCGTATTCTTTGTAAAGCATAGTCCAACACCTCATCAGATTTTTTTCCATCAGTATCAATAATAAAATTTGGAAGATTTGTATTTTCTATTAATTGATTAAAAAAATATGTTTCCGCATTTATTTCTTCTGCTACTTCTTCAATACTTTTATTTCTCATATAAGTTCCGTTTGTTAAAAATCTATTATATGCTCTTTCAAATAAAGCTTGCGGAGAAGCTTTTAGAAATATTACTAAAGTTTCTATATTATATTCAGCCATTTTCGAAAAAATTTTGTAGTTTAAAGCAGACACATAAGGTTCATCAGGAAATTCATTACAAAAACTATTAGAGGCTATTAATGAATCTTTATAATGTTGTATAGCTAAATGTTGATCTCCTACAACTAGATGATTTTCCATACATACTTTACAAAAGTAATCTTCGGCTTCTATATCCGATATTTCAAAAAATGCTCTTTCCATAGAAATTCCTTTTTCTCTTGCCAATGCTAAATATGCATTTGATGGCTTAAAAATACATCCGTTTAATTCATTATTTATACTATGAACTAATGTGCTTTTTCCAGATGCAGCTGCTCCACTAACCATTATAAACGAATTATTTTCCATAATATTCCCCCCTTACTGTTTAATTAAATTGTTTAATTCTTTTTTTCTTTTTTTTATTTCATCAGAATATTTAGAGCAATTAAATAGAACTAATTCTTGCAACTTTGGTGTTAATTTATCAACAAATTTTTCTAATGCAATTAACATATCAGTTCTTCTTTCATATTGAAAAATGTCAATTCTTGAAAACCAATGTTCTTCTATCAACTTGCTTTGATTTGTAAATACTATAGGATAATTATTTGAATATCCCGAAGCTACAAATGCAACCTCTCTTTTTGCACAAGAAGAACAATTTTGACAATTTCCATTATTACTATAACAACTAACAGTTTCATCAGCACTTAAATATTTATTCCATTTTGCTCTCCAAAGACATAGAACCTCCGTTTTTGTCATTGTAACAAAAGGAGAATACAATGGAACCCCAAAATACCTTTCAAACTCATTATACATTCTTAGCGATTTATCTGGAACTACAAGTTCATCACAAAGACCTGCCAAAACTATTTCTTTAGGTCTAAAGCAAAGCCCAATAGATGCAATCATTAAATTTCTTGCTGGAAAAACATGACCAAATTTTTCTCCACCTATAGCAATTAAATCTGTAAGATCTAATACTGCTTCAATCAATAGAATGTTTAACTTTTTACATATTTTTTCAACAGCTTCTCTTTCAGGTTCCTTATAAGGTTGACCATAATCACACCACAAAGCCACTGGATTTTTTTCCTCATCTATCAATTTCAAAAGAGCCCCAGTAGAATCAACCCCACCCGAAAAACAAACTATAGTCCTGTTTTTATATTCATTAAAAGACATATTATTTAATTTGATATGTTCATTACTTACTATAACTTTAGGAGTATCTACATCTTTCGGATATGCTAAAATATATGTTAAAAAATCACTTAATTCTTCATTGTCTGCATTTGTAGGATTTTTTACATATATTATTTTTTCTCCCAAATATGTTTGTTTAATTAATTCATAAATAACATCAATCAAATCAGATGATACTATTATATTTTCATGTTCGCCATCATTTTTTAAAATATTAACTTTTATGTTCACTTTTTAATCGCTCCTTCCAGTAACCATATTTATAAGTTGGTCTCCATACAAAGAAATGATATAATCCCGCTAAAAAACTATGTGTCATTTTTGTGCATCCATAAGCATTTTTTATTTCAGTAATAATTGATAAATCTTTCCAAAAAATTCTTTTTTCATTAAGGCCATTTTTCTCTTGAATGTATGTTCCTATTCCAAGCCTAATTGAAGACCTTGCATCCTCTTTAATTGTTAAGGGTTTATGTGTAATGAATGATTTTGAAATAGCATATTCCAAGTTATTTTCTTTCATTCTTTTTCTTTGATCACTATCTTCTCCCCATGACAACTTGTCATTAAATAAATTTCCAATTTTATCTTGAATACATATTCTAAAAGCAAATGGCATATATAACAATTTATCAGGAGTCGTATATTGTCTACACAAAGAAACCACTTTTGTTGCCAAATTATTATAAGCAAAATGTAAAGGTATATTTACTGCATAATAACTCTCCAACTCTTTTTCTACTGTAGAAATAGTATCTTTTTCTAAAACACAGTCAGAATCCACAAAACAAATTGCAGGTGTTTTACACTTTTCAACTGCTATTTGTCTTAATTTTCCTAAATTTCGTTCATCACATCTATAAACCATAATTTTTTTTCTTTTTCGAACAATGTTTAGAACATATTCATCTGGATAATTTAAAACAACAATTATTGGAACTTTCGAAGGAATACTATCTAAACATTTTTTTAATAAGTGATCGTTAGAGCACACAATAGCAACAGTCAATTTCATACTAATCCTCCAAGTTATTTAAAAGCTGATTTTGTATTTCAATATTCCATTCACTCAAATAGTCCCCTTTAATACTATTACAAATTTCTATCACTCTAGAAAAATCACAATCTTTTAAAACAAGATAAGCACAGTATATTGCTACATCAGAAATTTTTTTAAGCTCTTCTTTATCATATGGATCACCATTTGATGTTTCTATGATTGGAATTTCTTTTAACTTGCCCGTTAAAAATGCAATTGGATATAATATCATATATAATACTTGTCTTTCTGTTTTATTTCCATTTTCAAATAAATAAATTAATTCATCAATTGTAGTATCTTCAGATAACGGGTATTTGGAAATGATATTGTTTCTATTATTTAAACCATATTCCTTTAAATATTTAGATCGTTTTATCATATCATTATTGCCTAAAATTGCTCGCCATATTTGGAAACTATCATTCATTTTAGATTTGTTATTTCTATGTCTTATATTTTTTACATCCACCAAAACAGAATCTATATTCATTTTATTATGAATGGCTAAAGAAATAATATCCCATTCTCCACCCCAATCAAAGTGATAATAAGGACTTGAAATTATATTGTATAATTTAGATGTCAATCCTATTACTGATCCAGGAAAAGCTGTTTCTATAATTTCTCTATAATCGGGATAAAATAAAGTTAGCACCGTTTTTCCTATTAAAATATTACTACGACCAGAAGAATCACCTATATTTGGAATAATAATGTCTTTATTGCCATTTATAAGAGCGTCTAACATTCTTTTTACAAAAGAATAATTTTCTTTTATATTCCAATCTGAATCAACAATAGCTAAATATGGAGAATTACATTTCATTGCCTTATTTGTAATAAGTGCAACTCCATAATTCTTATTAGGAAAAATATTAATTTTATTATAAATAATTATTATATCTTTAATATTTTCTTTAACAAAATTAATATCATTATGATTTTGTTCATATTTAGCATGAAACACAATTGGAATCACCTCAAACCCCATCAAATTCAAGGATTTTATAGATGAATTGAAGAATTCAACTAACATATCTACTGGCTCATTAAACCAACAAGTTCCCCATACAATTCTTTTTTGCATAAATTATTCCTCCACCATGTTTTCATAATTATTAACCTTTTTTACAAGTATAGTAGTTACTGGCAAGCAAACAATTTCATACACAGTTTTAATAGAAACTTGAATTAAAATCATAGATATCATTTGTCCAATCGGAATAGAACCCAAAAAAGCAACTGGAACAAATATCAATGAATCTGTAAATTCTCCAAATATTGTAGAAGCAACAGCTCTGAAACCAAATTTATTATTTGACTTTTCTTTCAGTTTAACCAAAACCTTAGAATTTACTAATGATCCGAATAAATATGCTAATAAACTTGCAATACAATTTCTAGGAGTAGAGCCTAAAATTATTTCAAATGCATTTCCATTTTCATACCAAACTGGAGCTGGTAAAGCAATAGCTATACTAAATATTATTACCATGAAAATGTTCATAATAAAACCAAAAATTATTACTTTTTTGGTTTTGCTGTAACCATAAACCTCAGAAAAAATATCATTAATAATATAAGAAATTGGAAAAACAATTACTCCTGCAGTAACAGAATAATTACCTATTCTCAATAATTTTGTTGCTAAAATATTCGACAATAATAAACAAACTACAAAAACAATAGAAAAAAACAAAAACAATTCTGAAAATTGATTTTGTTTGCTTTTTAACATTAAAACATCACTCCTTTACCTTTAAAAGAAAAAAGAGAACAATGCAAAAGTGTTTACTTGTTCTCTTATAAAATCTAAATACTGTGTTTTTAAAAGTCAAACACTTCACAAAATCGATTATTATTTTAAATTATTTTAAGTCAAAAATCAATATTATCTTTAGCATTTGTATATAAAATCTTACATTTTTTCTTAAAAACTTAAAACATTTATAAAAAAATGGAGCAATTCATACAAGTATGATGATTATTTTTTATTTTAAAAACTAACATTTTTATATCTTCTAACATATTTACAAAAACTAAACCCAAATAAAAACTAATCTAGTTTATAAATATCTAAATCAGTTTGATTAACAAAAAATGGCGTCCCCGAATGGAATCGAACCATCACTCTAACCCTTAGGAGGGGCTTGTTTTATCCATTAAACTACGGGGACTTACCAATTAATATATTAACACAAAATCTATTTAAATACTAGATTAGTTTTTCTCTTTTAGCATTTTTAAAGCCAACTCTAATATTTTTTTCGTCGATTCATTCTTATCATGTTTTTGCATATTATCACGCCACTTTTCTACTAACTTTTCATTTTTTAAAGTCTTCTTTACAGCTCGAGCTAATCCCCAAGCACTTAAAACTTTACAACCATATTTCTTGCGGCATATATATTTAGCATTATATTTTTCAGGACCACCATTTCCCGGAATAAGTATTAAAGGAACTCGCATATCGATACACTCAGTAAGAGTTGCTCCCCCTGGCTTACTTATAACTAAATCACTTACATTTAATAAACTATAAACATCTTTAGTAAAACCTAATATTTTTATATTACTAGCCTTTCGTTTCATTACATAGCGCCGCGCTTTTTCTTCTAATTTTTGATTCTTACCACTTATAAAAACAATATTGATTGGATAATTTTGCCAAGCCAAAGCCTTCAAATAATCTAAACTTCCCATTGAACCCATTGCTCCACCGCCGAAAAAAAGATATGTTTTTTTTGCCTTGTCGAGACCATACTTAAATATTGTTTCTTCTCTACTTGCCCGCATTTCCATCTTCTGGCGATCAAATGGCAAACCAAAAGGATATATCTTTTTACCATCAATGCCCTTTTTTATCATGACATTTTTCATTATTTCATTTGCTACAATAAAAGCATCCTGACTTTGATGATCTTTTCGCCAATAACTATGTGAGGCATAATCAGTTATCACTGTCATAATAAGAGAATTAGTAAGTCCTATTTTATTATAATAAGATATAATATTTCCACCAAAAAAATGTGTTGAAATCGTCAAATCTGGATTAAAACCGACTATTTCTTTACGCAATCTCTCATTATCAAATAATTTTTTTACCAACTTCATTTGACTTAGGCTAGCAAGTTTATTATCAGCTATATCATAGATAAAACTAAACGTTTTATGAAAACTATGTTTTGTAACTATATCAAACAATTTAATACTAGCCTTACCTAAAATATTAGAATATTTAGCCACATCTAAAACTTTAATTTCCAAATCACTATTTTCTATAAAATAATTCTCTATCTTTTCTGCAATTGATTTATGCCCTGAACCATAAGGGGCATAAATAATCAATACTTTTTTACCCATGATTATCTTCTCCAAATTAATTATACTATACAAAGTCTTCAAAATCTAGAACTATAATCAGTCGAAATTTGTCAAAATCATTCACTCATCGCATAAGTTACAACTTCTGCATTATTAGTATTTAAAGATGCAAAACGAGCATTAATAAGTAAAATCATTCCTATAATAACTAAATAAAAAAATAATACTCCACTATACTTTTTCAAAACATTTAACATATCTATTACCTCTTCTTTCCAAATCTAATCTATCACGAATATTTGTTTGTGTCAATTACAAAATTAAACAAATGTTTGACTTTTTACAAAAACTATTGTAAAATGATGATGGAGGTATATATGAACAAATTATTAACACCTAGACAAGAAGAAATACTAACGTATATCAAAAAATATACAGCTATGCATGGTTATCCCCCAGCAATAAGAGAAATCTGTGCTGGAGTTGGTTTAAATAGCCCTGCTACTGTATTTGTCCACATTAAAAACTTGGAAAAAAATGGTTACCTTAAATCGACTAACAATAAATTTAGAACTATTGAACTTTTAGTAGAAAATGAATACTTAGAAAAAAATGATGATGTCGTCAAAGTTCCTTTATTAGGAAAAATTACAGCAGGTAATCCCATCACAGCTATTGAACAACCCGACGAATACTTTGACTTACCAGCATCACTTATGCCTAAAAACGGCGAAGTATTTACTTTACATGTCAGTGGAGAATCGATGATTAACAAAGGAATATATGATAACGATTACGTAATTGTAAAACGCCAAAACGATGCCAAAAATGGCGATATAGTTGTAGCTATGACTGCTGAAAACGAGGTAACTTTAAAAACATTTTATAAAGAAAAAGACCATATTCGTTTACAACCAGAAAACGATACAATGGAACCTTTAATTTTTCCAAATATTACTATTCTCGGTAAAGCCATTGGTCTTTATAGAAAAATATAATAACAAAAACTTGGTATCCCACCAGATATCAAGTTTTTATTTTACCAAAAATACTACGCAACTTAAAAATGCTATATAAAGAATTAAAACAATCCAACCATTTATCATATCCCGTTTTTCACTTTTATTTTCGATTCCAAAGGCCATGGAAGCTAAGTAACCACCAATTAAACCTCCAATATGAGCTACATTATCGATTCCCGGAACAATAAAGCCAATAAGTAAATTTATTAAAATTATCGGAATTATTTGATTTCTAATCGCCTCACTCAAATACAAACGATAATGATATCCAAAATATAGTAAAGCACCCATAAGGCCAAAAAGCGCTCCACTCGCTCCAACTGATACGACATTTGCTTGACTGAAAACCAATGACAACAAATTTCCACCAATAGCACTAATAAAATAAATAAATAAAAATTTCCATTTACCGATAAAAGTTTCTACTTGTGTACCAATTATTGCCAAAGAATACATATTAACTACCAAATGAATTAAACCGACATGTAAAAATGCACTCGTAAGTATTCGCCATACTTCTCCATTTTGAACAAGCAATAAATTATTTCCTCCAAATATAGCTAAAGAAGTAGCGCTAAATGTTAAAAAATTACCATTATTTATTCCCAAGATAATATACATGACCACACAAGCTAAAATTATTAGCTTTGTAAATATTATTTTCTTTGGTGAAAAAACTTTAGCAAAAAGTTTATTTTCTTTTTCTGTCTTTTCATTAATATCATTTGTTACATTGATAATAAGATCTAACCCATCATTTGCTTCGATTAATTCGTTTTGCAAATTTGGAAATATCTCCTGTAACGCTGGATTTTTCTTAATTTCATTTAATGATGAAACATTAATTGTTTCAATATTACCTGAATCACTCAACTTAACTCTATCACTCATATCTAAACAAATATTTAATGCATTCATCTTTAATGACAAAGTTTTTCTCTTAATTTGTTTAATAATATGTTGCATCTTAAACATATCAAAATTATATTGTTCTTCATTAATTACTTTATTACAACTAATTCTTATTACTCTATACGGTCCATTCAAATTTTCTAACCATATTTCATCCTTTACTCCCTGAACATGAATAGGAGAATAATTTTCTTTAGTTACAAAATAATGCACCAAACTCATCATAATTTGATCACTTTTGCGAATCATTACTGAAGCCATAAAACATCTCCTTCGTTCTTTTATTTTACAATAAATCATATATTTAGTAAAGAGGTGATACCCATGCTTTTCTTTCTATTTGTGCAGTTATAATAGATATGTAACATTTATTCCAATTTGCCATCAAAATTTCAGGGACCGATAATGTGGTAATGGGGCTGAAAGGCGGTAATAAATGCTACGCATATGAACAGCCTACCACATTATCCCTAAAATTTTAATGTTTTCTCGGCATAAAAGTTACAATCTATTTTTACATAACTGCACAGTGTAGGTTTGTCAAACCAATCCAACTAAAATTTTTGGAAAGGAGTGATAAACCATATGAGTAAACCAAAAATTACTCAGCAAATGAGATATAGATTATCTCTCATTAAATACGCCGAAAAGCACGGCGTATCAAAAGCGGCTCGTGTCTATAACACTTGTAGACAAAACATCTATCGCTATCGTAAAAGATACGATGGTACAATTCGTTCTTTAGGTAATTACAGTCGTAGACCTAAAAGTCATCCTAATCAACATACCACAGAAGAAATTAAACTTATCAAAGATATGTTCAAGAGAAATGTTAATACTGGTTTAGTTGTGTTCTGGGTTAAGCTAAAAAACCGAGGTTATACTAGATCCATATCTAGTTTATATAATCAAATGAAAAAGCTTAACTTAAAATTCAATGTAAAAAAGAAAAAGAGAAAACGCAAAACTAAACCTTATCTACAAATGACTTTTCCGGGAGAACGAATTCAGATAGATGTTAAAACCGTTCCTTCTAAATGTATTGTTGGTCAGTTCGAGCTATATCAATATACAGCCATTGATGAATTCTCTCGTTATCGTTACTTAAAAATTTATGGTGAAAAATCTACTTATACTTCTTACAATTTCTTATTAGAAGTTATAGATAAATTTCCATTCAAAATTTATACAGTAAGAACTGATAACGGAACCGAATTTACCAAAAGACTTTTATCTAAAGATCCAAATGATATAACTATGTTCGAACTTGCCCTTAGAAAAAACAATATCCACCACGACTTAATTAAACCTTACACTCCTAAACATAATGGTAAGGTTGAAAGAAGTCATAGAAAGGATAATGAACGGTTTTATGCTACTCACCGCTTTTATTCAATTGAAGATGCCAATAAGCAGTTGCAATCATATCTTAAGGAATACAACAATTTCCCTATGCAACCACTTGATTGGAAATCTCCAATTGAAATGCTTCGTGATTATTTAAACAAGTTTAAATAATCTATAGTTGGTTTGTCGTTACTTTGTAACTTATGTTTGACAAACCTACATGATACCCATGCTTTTCTTTCTATTTTACATTATATCATTAGTTTTAATCTTAATTCCCATATTAAAAATCGGCGAATATAACTTATTAAATGAAAACACTTTATTTCTTCTTTTAACTAATTATATTTTAAATATCGGCGTCGCTATATTCTTTGGCTATTTTTATAACCTACTTTTTAGTTTAATAGCTGCTTCATTTCTCTTATCTTTTGCTTTTCTTTTAATCAAAGACTTTAAAAAATTGTTTGGCTTTTATAGTCTTCCAAGCATTCCCTATTTTTTAATGGTATTCTATTCTTTTGTTTACATACTAATTACTTTCTTCCAAAGTATCTAAAAATTCTTGAAAATATTCTGGTAGTTTTGCTCTAAAGCTCAACTTTTCTTTAGTAATTGGATGAATAAAACTTAAATATTCAGAATGTAAAAATTGCCCAAATTGGTCACTCTTTCTTTTATTATACACTGGATCATTATGCACTGGATAACCAATATAAGCCATATGCACTCTTATTTGATGCGTTCTTCCTGTTTCTAAAACTAATCTCACTAGAGTATTTTCTTTATATTTTTTTATAACTTCCAAATGAGTTACAGCTCTTTTTCCTCCAGCCATAACTGCTATCTTTTGATAATCTTCCTTACTGCGAGCAAGTGGAGCATCAATTATAGCAGAATTCTCCGGCAAAACACCGTCGAGTAGCGCCACATACTCCCGATGAATTCTCTTGTTTTTAAAATCATCAGCTAATAACTCATGGCATTTATTATCTTTAGCCACTAACATCAATCCCGAAGTATCTTTATCCAAACGATGTACTATCCCCGGCCGGAATTCTTCCCCAACATTACTTAAATTTTTTGTATAATACATAAGACCATTTACTAAAGTATTATCATAATTACCATTCCCAGGATGTACTACTAACCCACTAGGTTTATTAATAACCATCAAATAGTCATCTTCAAAGACAATATCTAAATCCATTTTCTTAGGATTTACATCCATTTCTTTTACATAACCATCTTTGATATTAATAATATCTCCAACACTAACTTTATAACTACCTTTTACTTTTTTATCATTGACTAATATGTATTCATCATTTAACATCTTACTAATTAATTCTCTACTATAATCAGTAACGCTCGCTAAATACTTATCAATCCGAAAGTTTGTTTCTTCTTTTACTACTAAATTCATTCTTATCTTCACCCTTAATAACTGCATAAATGAGTAATATAAATCCTCCAACTATTGCCATATCAGCAATATTAAATACCGGAAAATTATAATTACCAATTAAAATTTTTATATAATCTATTACATAACCATAAATAATACGATCAACTAAATTACCCAAAAGTCCTCCATAAACAAGTCCAAACGCCACTATATTTCGATATTTATTTTGAAAATTTCTTTGATAATTCAGCAAAAAAATAAGTGCTAAAATAGCGATAACTATGAGTATAATCACCGACCCATCAAACATACTCCAAGCGGCTCCATCATTATAAACTTTAGTAAAATAAAAAAAATTAGGAATCACCGGTATAATTTCACTAAAACGCCAAATGTTATCAACAGTAATTTTGACAATTTGATCGATAATTAATATAAATGTCGCAAAAATTAAACTCTTTTTTCTCATATTCCTAATATATCACATTTTTTATTTATTTACTAGTATAACATCAGTTCCTATCTTCGTAATATCACTAAATGTAAAACTAATTTCACTATTTTTTAACACTTTTCTAAAAAATTTCTTCTCTTCTGCTACAAAAGAAATAATCTTTCCTTCACTATTCACTTCAACATCGACAATTCTTCCCAAATTAACTCCAGTTTTAACACTAATAATATCTTTATTTTGTAACTCACTTAAATACATATAATCACCATTAAATTATATGTCTATTTAATCAATTTCCGTACATTTTCAATAGCACTTTTTTCTAATCTAGATACTTGTGCCTGGCTAATTCCCAATGCTTCTGCTATTTCCATTTGTGTCTTTCCTACAATAAATCGTTCTAATAAAATAGATTTTTCTCTTTCTTTTATTTTAAGTAATGCTCTTCTTAACGAAATTAACATATCTTTATCACTATTTTTCTCTTTGATATCAGCTATTTGATCAAATAGATATATTGTATCTCCCCCATCATTATAAATAGGTTCAAATATACTCGCCGGATCTTTTAGGGCATCTAAGGCAAAAGCCACTTGATATTCTTCAATCCCTAATGCTTCAGCAATAATATTACTATTAGCTTCTACACCATGTTCTGCCATATATTCATCTTTAAATTTAATAATTTGATATGCTAAATCTTTAATACTTCGACTAACTCGTATCGCTGTATTATCCCGAATATATCTTTTTATCTCTCCAATAATTAAAGGAACAGCATAAGTACTAAGCTTAAGTCCATAAGACAAATCAAAATTATCGATAGCCTTTATTAAACCAATAACCCCTACTTGAAACAAATCATCTAAATTGATATCACTGCGATTAAAAGAACGTAAAATACTTAAAACCAACTTCAAATTACCACTAACTAACTCTTCTTTCGCCGTAATATCACCATTTTGATATCTAACAAATAAACTTACCATTTCTTCATTACTTAATACCTTAATATCACTAGTATTAATACCTGTTATATCTACTTTATATTTTGCCATAAAAAACTCCTTTCCAACAATATTTTGTTTAAAAAGGAGTACTTTTATACAACCTAAGCAACTAAAGTCCAACTATATATTTGCTTACCCTTTATATTTATTATTTTATCATCTACTACAAGATTAACATAAGTCCGTTCTCCCTTAGGATTTGCTCTTATTATACCCTCATACATTTCCCCCGAATTTAACTTTACTTGAACTAAACAGCCATCTAATTTAATGAGTGTTGAAATTTTCATAAACACTTCTTTTTCAATTTCATATTTCTCCAGTGGCAAGTATTTTGCAGGAACGGAATATGTCGTTATTAATTTTTTAGAATTTTTAGTAAATATATAAATATTATTGCCATAAACTCTAATATTTTTATTTTTTCTATATTTTTTCATTAAATATCTAAAAAAACTATTTTTAAATTCATAAACAATTTTTCCTTTTCTTACTACTGAACGTAAAAGAGCATTCCCCGTAATAACATTTTGTCTTTCTCTCAATCTTCTTTTACCATGCTTTGTAATCGTATACATAATATATTTTCATGGATAATATTGCTATCCATTCCTTTCTACAATTTCTATGTATAGTATACCACTTATTTTCATTCTTCACTATACTTTTCTTCTAATATTTCCCTACTCTTTTGCATTATTTCAGCATGATATAAAAAATAGTCATAAGCTTCATTTAAATCACCAAAAATATCTTCCATCGAAATATCAGTACAATCTTCTAAAACTGAACTTTGATAATATTCATAACTAAGTAATTCCGCATAGGCACTAATTATCGCCTCTTTCCGATAATTCTTTTTAGAACGCATATTAGTATATAATTTTTTAAATCGTTTAAAATCTTTTTCACTTAATACTATGGTATCCTTACTCACCACTTTACTTACAAACTTATCTAAAACTTCATCTCCTCCATTGTATATTTTAATTATTTTCTTTAAATAATTATCTTCAAAAATTAAAATCAATTCAATCAACCAATAATCAAATACTGGTTTAATAACTAACCCTTCAAAATATTTATCATATTCTTTTAAATCATCTTTTCCTAATTCTATTACTTCATTATTATCTGTAATTTTTATCATAAAACGCCATCCTTTACCTATGTTAATCATATCACATTTTCTCGTATTTTCCCACGTTTTCCTGAAAATAATAATATTAATGAGAAAATAAAACGGGTGGTAATATGAAATTTGCAAGATTAAAAGAAATTAGAGAAGATCGTGAACTAACACAAAAACAAATAGCTACCATTTTAAATGTTGACCGTTCAACTTATGCTGGTTGGGAAACTGGTAAAGATACCATACCTTTAAAAAGACTTAGTAAATTAAGTGACTATTACAATATATCTATTGATTATATGACTGGCCTTAGCAACCAAACAAGCAAGTTTCGAGTTATTAACTTAGATGCTAAAGTTGTTGGTCAAAACCTCCGAGCTTTACGTAAAAGTCACAATTTAATTCAAAAAGATATATTTATTCCTCTAAATACAACTTCATCTACTTATTCGGCTTATGAAACCGGCAAAGTGCTAATTAAAACCGATTTTCTTTATGCTATATGTAAAAAATATAACACTTCTATTGATGAAATACTTGGTAAGAAAGCTTAATGCATCACTTGTTTTAACTTTCTTACCACTTTTTTTTCAATTCTCGATATATAAGATTGACTAATCCCTAACATTTCTGCCACTTCTTTTTGAGTATACTCTACCGTATTATTAAGCCCATATCTAAGAGTCATAATCTCTTTATCTCTAGGACTTAAGGCAGCAATCTCTTTAGAAAGTAACTCTTTATCGACTTTTCTTTCATATTCATTAGGAACCAACTCGGCATCAGTTCCCAAAATATCTTCTAAATGTAGTTCGTTTCCTTCACTATCATAATTTAGAGCTTCTTCTAAAGATACTTCACTCTTTTTTCTTTTATTCTTTCTTAAAAACATAAGTATCTCGTTACTTATACAACGTGATGCATAAGTAGCTAACTTTATATTTTTATCTATCTTATATGTATTAATTCCTTTAATTAAACCAATTGATCCAATACTTACTAAATCTTCAATATCATAAGTCGTATTTTCATACTTCTTCGCCAAAAATACGACTAATCTTAAATTATGTTCAATTAATTTATTTCTTGCTTCTTCATCTCCTTGTTGTGCTTTAATTAAATAAGAAAGCTCTTCTTCCTTACTTAAAGGTGGGGGAAGTTTATCAGTAGCTCCCACAAAAAATACTTCATTATACTTGGCTTTTAAAAACTCAATTAATTTTCTAAACATATATCCTCCATTAATTTATAATTAAGTAAACAATCACTTCCATTTAGATCTATTTTCTCCGGTACTAAACCTATCAAATAATTTTTAAATACCTGATTACTTATCTTAATATATTTAATACTAAAACATTTTATTAATCCTTGATAACCCACTGTCTTATATGGTACATATATTGGACTACGTATATTTATATATGGCTCCAATATTTTTTTATTAACAAGTATCACATACTTTTTAGTTATAGGATCTTTTAACTTATTACCGGTATCTAAAAAGCCATTACATTCTAAACACTTATTATTCTTAAATACTATATTTATTTTATAATTATAATTATATGTACTCTTAAATTTTTTATGTTCTCTTACATACAAATACAATATAATCGGAGATACAATCAAAAGTAATACGTAATTGATACTTAATCCTTCAAAATAAAATACCATCCCTTCTCTTTTATAACTAAATTCCACATTCAAAAAATATAGAAATCCTCCGAGTATTACACTACACATGTATAGATATATCATGTTGGTACCAAAATATTTGATATTTTTATATCCAAAAGCCACAAGTATCATTAATACACTCGCAATAATCTTAAAAATAAATAATATTACCTCTTCACATGGAAAAAATAGTATAACAAGTGATAAAGCTCCAAGAATGGCACTTAATATTAATCTTATAAACTTAGCATGCCTTTTTAGGGTTATATCAACAGTCATAAGTAATAATAAATCATATATAAAATTAAGTATAAATACTAAATCCAAGTATATTTTCATATCAATCACAAAATGATTATACAAAAAAAAGAACAACTAATTTGTCGTTCTAAGTCGATTATATTAATTTTTTTAAACAATTCGATAAGGATCCGTTTCTGTGCCAGTTCCCCCAATAAATGCAACATCACTCTTCAAATAAAAGGCTGGTCTCACAGCATGACCTCCATCAGCATAACCACTAAATACACTTCCTATATTATCTACATAAAAAGCATCTAACGTATTATCATAACTATGAGTAATTGTCCAATCATAATCTCCCATATACATCCAGTTTTCACTTATAACATTTCTATAATCATTATAATCTGTATTATAACCAACAGTAAGCCAATTTGCTGGGCTTGCCGCATACATGTAATCTGATACATACATTAATCCTATTTCATCTTGATAAGTTATCATTTCAGCTGGATTTATTATTTCATTTTGAAAAACACTTTTAGCGTTACTACTACGAATCAACTTAGTAGTATTTCCACCAATTATCCATACAGTTAAATCAATTTTGTTCTGCCAGTTATTGCCCAAATAGTTATAATAATTTGTATTCAAATTAATTAAATTTAAATTTGTCGTATCCCAAGTTTTATTACTTGAATTACCACTCCAATAATACCAATAATGTACATTGTTATCAAATCTTTTACCGCTATAAAAAGTTGAAGATGCATTTGGATTATAATCTCCATCAGTCCCTAATATACTTGTATTTATATAATCATATTTTATTAATTTAGCTTTTCCATCAAATACACCAATAACTCGATATAAATTTTCTAACGGGCAAAACTCTTCATCACTTCCTGGGCCAAAACAAACAAAGTTTTTAATTTCATCTCGAGTTATGTATCCATCACTTTCCAATTTATCCAAAGCATTTAACAAAGTATCATAGTGCTTAGAACCATCATAATTAAGCGAATAATATTTACTACTAGCAGTACAATAATTTCCAATAAAACTTTTACTACCATCACAATAAAAATCAATTATTCCTTCACTCCCTGTAGAAGTATACAAATTTTCATAGCCTTCACTTAAAGCTTTGGAAGTTAGTTTATAATCACCACCAGAAAACCTATATGAATTATCCCCTGCTTCTTGATTAGCATTTGTATATGTTCCTTGCCCATCATGATAATACAATCCATTAATACCATCATCTACATATAATTCATCAGTTATATAACTTGCTAAATTAACTGAATTAATATCAAAATAAATATAACACGTATAATACCGAGTAGTAAATGAAGGAAGTGGAAATATATTGAAACTTTTACAATTTACTGTATAATATT
>CALVVJ010000018.1 GCA_944363835.1 uncultured Bacilli bacterium
ATCCGAGTGATGAAATAGTAAAGGATTATGGTGAGGCATTAATGAAATATAAAAGTGATGGTTTTATATATCCATTTACACATGATGAAGAAAAAGAAATGCTACTTAATACAGAAAAGCAACTAGCATATGATGAAGGTGTTGATGCTGGAGTTGAACAAAACAAAATAGAAATGATAAAGAACTTGAAAGATAAATTATCTATTGAAGAAATAGCAGAAGTTGCTAATTTAAACATAGATAAAGTAAATGAAATATTAAAAGAAAACTAAAAACATATAATTAATAAGGTGATGCTTCATGCATATAAAAGAAAACCTTATTAATTTTTTATATGATAAAAATTATTTTATCAATATCTATGATGAATATATTCATATCTTTAATTATCGAGAATTGATTAGTTTATCTAGTAAAAAAATTATTTTAAAAATGGAATCTTTTAAAATAAATATTAATGGTACTGATTTATTTATAACTAAAATGTTACCTAATGAAATACTTATTAAAGGTAATATAGTTAAGGTGGAATTTAGTTATGAATAAAATAATATGGGCTAGAAGTAAATGTAGTGATTATTATAGATTTATAAGTAAAGTACAGTATTTAAATATAAAAATATTGGAAATAAAATATGAAAATAAATATATTTATTTAAAAATAGATGAAAAATATTTAGATAAACTAAATAAATACTTAGTAAGTTATAAATTTAAAGTAGTAGGTAATACAGGAATATATGAAGTATTAAATAAAATAAAGAAAAATTATATATTTGTGATATGTTTAATTATCGGAATAATTTTATTTTGGATACTTACTCATTTAGTAGTTAAAATAAATATTGTTCACGAAAATAAAGATATAAGAGAGCTAATTAGTGATGAATTAGATGAATATGGCATAAAAGTATTAAGCTTTAAGAAAAGTTATAATGAATTAGATAAAATAAGGGAAGAAATACTCGATAAATATCCGGATAAACTCGACTGGATGGAATTTGATTTAGATGGTCTAGTTTTAAATGTTAGAATTGAAGAACGGATTATTACAGATACTACTAAAGAAGATAAAGTATGTGATTTAGTAGCCAAAAAATCTGGAGTCATAAATGATATATTGATTAGTGATGGGGAAATAAAAGTAAACATAAATGATTATGTAAGAGAAGGGGATACCCTAGTAAGTGGTATAATTACTTATAATGAAGAAGATAAAAGGTATACTTGTGCTAGTGGTAAAGTTTTTGCTACAACATGGTATACGGCATCAGTTTCTATTCCTCTAGAACATAAAGAATATAAAGAAACTGGTAAAAAGAAGTATAATCTAATCTGGGAAGTTAACGATAATAAAAAAAGAATATTGCGTGATCGTTTTAATTCTTATAATAGTACTCTTAAAAATATCTTACATATTTTTGATTTTAATTTATATGTTGAAACCCAAAAAGAAACAGAAGAAATAATTAAAACATATACGGAAGAAGAAGCACTTAATGTAGGAATTAATAAAGCAATTTCTTCGATAGAGATAACTTTAGGTGAATTTGATGAAATAATTGATAAAAAAGTTTTGAAAAAAACACTAAATAATAGTAAAATGGATATAGAAGTATTTATTATTGTTAAAGAATTAATAAGTACAGAAAAAGAAATAATATTAGAAGAGAATGAAGAAGGGAATTGATTATATGTTTTTAAATACTATAGAATCAATATTAAATGATAACTGGCCAATACTTGTGATATTCATTATAACACTGGTTTTAGTAAGATTCTTTTATTTACGAACACATCGTGAAAAGATAAGTTTTTATCGAGAATTCTTAATGATTATTTCCATTTGTTATATATTTCTTCTTTTTCAACTACTTACAAAAGTAGAAATGAATTCCAATAGTGGATTTAATATTATTCCTTTCCAGGAAATATTTCGTTATGAAGTAGGAAGTAAGTTATTTATCTTTAATGTATTTGGCAATATCATGGCATTTGTTTTATTTGGTTTGATTATATCTGCTTATATTCGACCTAAAACAGTTGTTCCTCCATTAATTATATCTCTTCTAGTTAGTGCTACTGTGGAATTTGTCCAACTCAATATTGGCCGAAGCTTTGATGTTGATGATATTATTTTAAATGTCACTGGTGGTTTAATTGGTTTCTTACTATATATTGGTCTTTCAGCGATAAAAGACCATCTACCTAAGATATTTCAGCGCGATGGCTTATATAATGTAATTTGTCTAATTTTAATAGTAGTAATAATATTTTATATATTAAATGTAATGGGAGTATTGAATTTTTAATGAATGAATTTGCAATAATTGATGAATATGGTTGTGATTTTGATTATAGTTATTTAGATAAGATAATTCGGCGTACTTTAGAAATGGAACAAGTCGATGCATCGATTTTTAGTATTATCTTTATTGATGATAAAAAAATGCATGAACTCAATAAACAGTATCGTAATATTGATTCTACTACGGATGTTTTATCATTTGCATTTGAAGATAATAATAAACTTTGTTATAATATAAGGCATCTCGGAGAGATATTCGTCTCGATTCCGAAAATGCAAGCCCAAGCTAAAGAATACGGTCATAGTGAAACTAGAGAATTAGCTTTTCTAGTAGTCCATGGTCTCCTTCATTTACTGGGATACGACCATACTAAAGGAATTGAAGAAGAAAAAGAGATGTTTAATAAGCAGGAGTTGGTATTAGATGAATTCGAAGAAACAAAACGCTCACAAAAAGATGAGTTTTAAAAGATTTTTAGATAGTATTAAATATTCTATTCAAGGTCTTTCTTACGGCTATAGAAATGAACAAAGTTTATGGTTACATGGTGGTGCCTCAATATTAGCCATTATATTAGGTTTCGTTTTAGATATATCTTTTAATCAATGGGCCATAATTATTATTGCTTTAGTAGTAGTTTTAGCAGTAGAATTACTTAACACAGCTATTGAAGCAACCGTTGATTTGGTAACTAAAGAAATCCATCCTCTAGCTAAAATTGCTAAAGATTGTGGTTCAGCAGCTGCTTTTGTAAGTGGTATCATGGCAACAATTATTTGTTTATTTATCTTTATTCCATATATTATCGATTTATTTTAGGGAGGTGAATACCTTGCGAAGTGGTTTTGTTAGTATTATAGGTCGTCCAAATGTAGGAAAAAGTACCTTAGTAAATTCCATCATTAATAAAAAAATTGCTATTACTAGTGATGTAGCGGGAACAACTAGAAACATTATTCAAGGAATATACAATGAACCGGGTTATCAAATCGTTTTTGTCGATACTCCAGGTATTCATAAACCTGTCAATAAATTGGGTAAAGTTTTAAATAAAGAAGCTCTTTCTTTAACAAAAGATGTCGATTTAATTTTATTCGCCGTCGATGTTGCGGCAGGTATTGGCAAAGGAGATTTCTTTATATTAGAAACTTTAAAATCTAGTGATGTGCCAGTCATATTAGTTCTTAATAAGATTGATGAAATAAACAATGCTAAATTACTTAAGATAATAGATGAATACAAAGATATTTATCCTTTTGTAGAAATTGTTCCTACCAGTGGTCTTACTCATGATAATATTTCTCATTTAATTGAGGTTATTAAAAAGTATTTACGTGATGAAGTTCAATATTTTCCCGAAGAATACTATACAAGCAGTAGTTTGAAATTCATGGTTAGTGAAATAGTTAGAGAAAAATTATTACAAGTTACAGAAGATGAAATTCCTCATAGTATTACTTGTTATACTACTTTGTATGAAGAACATAAAGATATTGTCAATATCAATGTTGATATAATTGTTGACCGTGAATCAATAAAAAAAATTATAATTGGTAAAAATGGTAGTAGATTAAAACAAGTGGGAACAATATCTAGAATGGAAATTGAAGAATTGGTAGGAAAGAAAGTCTATTTAGAACTATTTGTAAAAGCCATCAAGAATTGGAAAGAAAAAGAAAGATACTTAGTTGAATTAGGTTTTGTAGATAATGAATAAAATTCATAATAATCACTCAATATATAATTAGGACGGTGATTATTATGAAAAAAGAAGAACTATGGAAGAAATTTCAAAAGAGTGGTAAAGTTGAAGATTACCTAAAATATAAGAAATATGCAAAGAAGGGTTAATGGTGTTAACAGAAGTTGAAGGTTTTATATTAAGTGAAGTTCCCTATGGTGAAACAAGTAAAATAATTAATGTTTTTACTAAGGAATATGGGATAATTGGTATCATGTGTAAAGGCGCCAAGAGCCTAAAAAGTAAAAATAGGGTATCTACTATGCGTCTTACTTATGCTAAGTTTAATATCTATTTTAAAAAAGAAAAACTTTCAACTTTAGTTAGTGCAGATATTATTAATCCTTTAAAAAAAATCAAAGAAGATATAATTCTTATAAGTTATTTGAGTTATCTTACTGAACTTACTAGTCAAGTAATTAAGCAAAGTAATAGTTCGCGCATTTATGGTGACTTTATTAGTGCAATATTAAAAATTGAAGATGGCTTAGATCCTTTAGTTATAACTAATATCTTAGAAATAAAATACTTATCAGAATTAGGTGTTTTATTTAGTCTTGATGAATGTGTTATCTGTGGTAGTAAAAATGCTATTGCTACAATTGATGCCGACAAAGGGGGATTCGTTTGTCTTAATTGCCTAACTAATGAAGTAATCGTCGATAAAAAAGTCATCCAAATGCTTCGAATGTATTACTATGTAAACATCAGTGGCATTGCTAATATTAAAATAGCTGCTAATATTAAAGATACAATTAATAAATTTCTCGATATATATTATGAAAGATATACAGGTCTTTATTTGAATAGTAAAAATTTTTTGAAAACATTAAATAATAATTGAAGGGATTTTCCTTCTTTTTTTATAGACTTTTTTTAAAAATTTTTGTATTATTTAATTGGTGAAGTTATGAAACAGGTATTATTTGCTACAGGAAATGTTGCTAAAGTAAAAAGATTTAAAGATAAATTATTAGCTAAAGGAATAGAACTTTTATCTTTAAAAGATTTAGATTTAACCCTTGATGTCGAAGAAAATGGTGCTTCGGCGATTGAAAATGCTCTAATTAAAGCAAGAGCTTGTAAAAAAAAGACTAATATGCCCGTAATGGCTATGGATGATTCCCTTTACTTAGAAGGAATACCTGAAAATCTTCAGCCAGGTTTATTTGTTCGTCGGGTCAATGGCAAGAGCCTAACTGATAAAGAAATGATTGATTATTATAGTAATTTAGTAAAAGAATATGGAGTTAATGGTAAGCTAATTGCTCGCTATGTATATGGTATGGCTATTATAAGTACTCGTGGTGAAGTTACTTATACTTGGAGTAAAAATGACTTTTTGCTAGTAGATACTCCTTCCAAAGTAATAAATCCTGGATATCCTTTAAATTCTATTTCTAAAAATATAAAACTCGATAAATATTTTTCAGAAATGACCAAAGAAGATCACGATTTAGTCCAAGAACAAGAGGATGATGTAATAGATTTTATAGCGAATAATGTCTAATTTTACGAAATTAACTGTAAAGTATAGTTAATTTCGTATTTTTTTGCTATAATTAAACATGATTTTGATACATAATCAGGAGGGTAAATGCTAAAATTTTATGATCTTATAACTACACCAGTAGAATTACTGACTTTTATGAATAATAACTTTCATTATGGCTATGTTGACAAGAATAACATAAAACATAGCAAATTCAATAGTGATTGGTTCGACAAATATGTTTTACAAATTGAATGTGATATGCTCGAAAGTAAAGTTGGTTGCTGTTTTGATGCTGTTGAATTTGAAAGATTTTGGTTTCAAACTTATAAATATGAATTTATAACTATTTTTGAAATGGTTAAGTTAGATTATCCAAATAATTATCCTATGCATACTTTTTTAGTTTATAAAGAAAATGGTTTTTGGTATTATTTTGAATGGGCAGACTTTAATAATCAGGGGGTATTTAGATTTAAAAGCCTTAACGAAGCATTGGATTATCAATTTAATAAATATAAAAATACATTAAAGAATTTAAATATAAAAGAAGAAGAGTTAAATAAAGTTATCAGAAAAATTTATTTAAAACCATTAGATAAATATACTGCAGAGGAATACTTAGAATTTATTATGGGGGGAGATGATTTTCATGAATGAACAAAAAGATTTAATTGTAAATAAATATACTAGTAATATTTTTGAAAACATAAAACATATTGATGAAAATGGAAGATTGGATTAAATCTGTAGAAGATATATTTAAAATAAACTTTTATGATAATTTAACTAATAAAGAAAGCGTTAGTCATGAAGAAGCTGTAGAGAAGGCAGAAAGTGAATATGAAAAATACAAAATAATACAGGACAAAATATATATTTCTGATTTTGATAAATTATTACTAGAGACAGAAAAAATAAAAATTGGTGAAAATAATAAATAAATATAGCATCAAAGAAATAGAAAAACAGTAATGAAAGGATGATAAAAATGAATATAGGTGATGAAAAAAAAGGTTTTTCTTCTGATCGTATCGCCTGCTTGATACCGATTTAGTAAACTCCTCCAAGAAATCCTTATAAATAAAGGGTTTGCAAGCATATAGATCTGACACGTTTTTTTAAGAATAACTCAAAAATAACAAAAAATGGCTCAAAATAGTTATTTTTAGTTGATACCGCAAGGTAAACCCATCATCATTTATAAATAAGAAAGGAGTGAATTTATGTTAGAAGAAGACTTTAAAAAAATAATTGGTAATATAAAGGAAGAAATTTTAAATGCACAAATAAAAGCAATACAACAAGTCAATAGCAATTTAATAATGTTATATTTCAGATTGGGAAAGATAGTTTCAGAAAATAAAAAATATGGTAATAATTTTACCAAACAAGTATCTATCGAACTCAAATTAACTTTTCCAAATATGAAAGGTTTTTCAGAAAGAAATATAAGATCAATGAGGCTATTTTATGAAGAGTATAAAGACGATGTAATTTGGCAACAAGTTGTTGCCAAATTACCATGGGGTCATAATTTATTATTGATTGAAAAAATTAAAGATAAAAATATAAGAAAAATATATGCAGAAAATGCCATTAAAAATGGATGGAGTAGAAACGTTTTAGCACTTCAAATTGATGCAGAGTTTCATAAAAGAATTGGTAAAAGTGATAATAATTTTTCCTTACTATTGCCTCCTAATAATAGTGATTTAGTAAATAATACATTAAAAGATCCTTACATTTTTGAATTTATTTCATTAAATAATAATTATAAAGAACAAGAATTGGAAAGTAATATGGTTTCAAAAATCAAAGATGTGTTATTAGAACTTGGTAAAGGATTTAGTTTTGTAGGTAATCAGTATAAAATATCAGTTAATAATCAGGATTTTTATATAGACTTGTTATTTTATCACTTAGAATTAAGATGTTATATAGTAGTAGAACTAAAAGCTGGAGAGTTTAAACCTGAATATGTTGGACAGATAGGATTTTATGTTACAGCAGTTGATAAATTGTTAAAAAAAGAATATGATAATCCTACAATTGGACTATTATTATGCAGAGAAAAAAATAGAGTTACTGTAGATTGGTCTTTGCAGTCAGTTAATGTTCCTATTGGTGTTTCAACATATAAATTAAATAATCAGTTACCTAAGAATATATTAGACAAATTGCCAACAGAAGAAGAAATTAATCTTCATATAGATATAGAAAGTAGTGATGAAAATGAATAATAGTCAAATTCAATGGTATCCTGGACACATGGCTAAAACCAAAAGAGAATTAAAGGAACGAATGAATTTAATTGATTGTATCTATGAAATAATTGATGCTAGGATGCCTCTATCATCAAAAATTAAAGATATCGATGATATACTTCGTGATAAGCCTAGGATTTTAATCATGACTAAAAAAGATTTATGTGATTTGGATACTACTAATAAATGGGTAAAAAAATATGAAGACGATGGTTATCGTGTTATTTTAGTTGATTTAAATAGTAATAATGATTATAAGAAAATAATCGAAGTTACTAAAGAACTAATGCGTAATGTTCAAGAAAAAAGAAAAAATCAAGGTTTAAAAGAAAAAGAAATAAAAGTTGGGGTAGTTGGCGTTCCTAACGTCGGCAAGAGCACTCTTATAAATAAATTAGCAGGTAGAAAAGTAGCGAGTGTTGGCAATAAACCAGGAGTAACTAAACAAGTTAACTGGCTTAAGACAAATTGTGGCTTACTTTTATTAGATACTCCTGGAATATTATGGCCAAAGATAGAAGATAATGAAGAAGCATTAAATTTAGCAAGCACTGCCACTATTAAAACAGAAATATTGAATATGACAGATATTGGTGGTTATTTAGTGTCGTTTTTAAAAAATTATTATCCGCATATATTAGAAGAGAGATATAAAATCGAAGTATCTAAAGATCCTAATGAAGTATTTGCATCTATTGCTAAGAAAATTGGTGCTATGAGTAATGGAGAAACAGACTATGAAAAAGTAAGTCTACGACTTTACAATGACGTAGTAAGTGGTAAAATTAAGGGGGTAACTTTTGATCAATGGAAACCGAATTATTAAAATATGAACAAGAATTATACAACCAAGGTTATAAATTAATCGCCGGTACTGATGAAGTAGGGCGTGGACCTTTAGTAGGACCAGTTGTTGCAGCAGCAGTAATTTTGCCTGTTGGCTATTTTCTCGAAGGTCTAACGGATTCCAAAAAACTAAGTGAGAAAAAACGCAATAAATTTTATGAAATTATCAAACGTGATGCCATAAGCTATGGGATAGGAATAGTTGATGCTAAAACGATAGATGAGATAAACATTTATGAAGCATCTCGTTTAGCTATGGAAAAGGCCTTAGAAAATTTAAGTGTCAAACCTGATTTCATTTTGAGTGATGCTATGCCTCTTCCTTATGAAAACAGTAAACCTATCATTCATGGTGATGCTTTATCAGAAACAATTGCAGCAGCTAGCGTTATTGCTAAAGTAACCCGTGACGCGATGATGTACGAACTTGATAAGGAGCATCCAGAGTATGATTTTAAATCTCATAAAGGATATCCCACCAAAAAACATCTTGAAAATCTAGAAAAATATGGTATATTAGATAATTATAGGTTCTCTTATAAACCTGTTAAAGAAATAATAGAAAAGAGGCAACATCATGAAGAAACTATTAAACAATAATTTAATAAAAAACTTTTTAATTATCTTACTATTTACATTTTTACTAGAAATAACTTTTAGACTTATTTGTGGCGCTACTGTTTTTGATGTGTCTTTAATTAGAATTTTTTTAGGTTTATCTTTCATATCTCTAATTATTAGTTTTATCCTTTCTTGGACTAATAAAACATGTAGCAAAGTCTTAATTATTACTATAAGTTTGATTTTTACAATTTATTCTTTTTTACAATTAGGATTTAACAATTTTATCGGCGTATATATGTCCTTTAATACTTCTAGTCAACTTGGAGCCGTAACATCTTATGTCAAAGAGTTCTTGCTATCATTCCTAGGTAAATTTTATTTTATCTTTATTCCATTTGCCTTATTGGTTCTATATTATATATTCTTAGATAAATATACCGAAAGAAAATTTAATAAAAAATTTATCTTAAAATCTCATATCAAATATGAACCAGGCATTAGAACTATTTCGACAATCTTAATATTATTTGTCATAGGTTTTATTTATAATGAAACCTTGACTGCCAAGTTTATGCAAAATGAATTACAAACTGTAAGTAATAAAGATTTATTCCATTACCCTAGTGTTCCAAGCCTAGTTATCAATGAATTTGGAGTAATTGGTTTTGGTTTTCTAGATATTAAATCTTTATATGTTGACCCACCTGATGCTTATGTTTATGATGCCACCGATGATAATATCAGTTTTGATACCGAAAGAACATTTGATGATACACTCTGGGAAGAACTAATTAGTAAAGAAACTGATGAAGATTTAAATAACATCAATAATTATTTAATTAATAATACTATTACAGATTATAATGAATATACTGGTTTATTTTCAGGTAAAAATTTAATAGTTATCATGCTAGAATCAGTTAATGAAATAATTATTAATCCAGATTTATATCCTAATTTTTATAAAATGTATAGTGAAGGTATATCATTTACCAATAACTATTCCCCAAGAAATAGCTGTGCTACAGGAAATAATGAGTTTAGTGCTATGACTGGCTTATATTCTATTCAAAATAATTGCACTGCTAATGTTTATCGTAAAAACACTTACAGTACAGCCATATTTAACTTATTTAAAAATGCCGGCTATAAAACAAGTAGTATGCATGATTATACAGAATATTACTATTATCGGAGTACAATCCATGCTAATATGGGAAGCGGAGCCTATTATGGTGTCCAAGATTTAGGTATTCCATATTATAATGAATATAAGAACTGGGCAAGCGATGAAGATTTTATGGAAGTAGCAATGGACATAACTTTAAGTGATACAACTGAGCCTTTCATGTTATGGCTTACAACAGTATCTAGCCATCAACCATATAATCAATCGAGTATCGAGGGAGATAAGTACTTAAATATTACTGAAGGAACAAACTATCCTGAAGATTTAAGAAGATATATGTCCAAACTTAAAACTCTTGACAATGCTTTAGGTATTTTGCTTGATCGTTTAGAAACTGCTGGTATTTTAGATGATACTGTAATTGTTATGTTCGGAGACCATTATCCTTACGGCCTTAAAGACACGACGATTAACCAAGTTTTAGATTATAATTTAGATGATTATGAAAGAGAAAAAACACCACTTGTAATCTATAATAGTGAAATAGAACCAGAAGTAGTAGATAAATATACATCATATGTTAATTTGACTCCAACAATTGCTAATCTTTTTAGGCTCGATTATGACCCAAGACTATATATGGGTAGTGATGTTTTTGATGAAAACTATTGGAACCTAGTAGTATTCGCTGATGGTTCATGGAAAAACGATTTAGTTTATTATAATGCTGCTACAAGTGAAGTTACATATTATACTGATGAACAAGTAAGTTATGAAGAAATAAGAAGAATTAATAGTATCATAACTACCAAGATGCAAATGAGTTCATCAATCATTCAAAATAATTATTATGAATATTTAAATAATGCTTTAGCTACTCTTAAGAGTGAACAAGAAACCTACGCTAATGCTGAAGATAATTATACAGAAGAAATAATAGGAGGATAAATGAAAAACTTAGTTATTGTGGAATCACCTGCTAAATGTAAGACAATCGAAAAATATTTAGGAAGTGATTATAAAGTAGTATCTAGTAAAGGACATATTAGAGACTTAGCTACAACTGGTAAGTTTGGTTTAGGGGTTGATGTTGAACATGATTTTAAACCAAATTATGTTATTATTAAAGGTAAGACTAAAGATGTCAATAATTTGAAAAAAGAAGTAAATAGTGCTGACACAATTTATCTAGCCACCGACCCTGACCGGGAAGGAGAAACAATATCTTGGCATATTTATGATGAAATAAAAATACCAGAAGATAAATACAAAAGGGTAGTGTTTAACGAAATTACCAAAGATGTTGTCCTAAACTCGATAAATAACCCCGGCAAGATAGACATGAATTTAGTTAAAAGCGGAGAAACTAGAAGAATTCTTGACCGTATCATCGGCTTCCGCTTATCAAAACTTATGCAAAGAAAAACTGGAGGTAAATCAGCAGGACGTGTTCAAAGTGTTGCTTTAAAACTAATTGTTGATCGTGAAAGAGAAATTAGAGCCTTTGTTCCAAGAGAATATTGGACAATTGAAGCAGACTTTTCATCATTTAAAGCTGTTTTAGAAAAATATCATGGTAAAGAAGTAGAAATACCTAATGAAGTGGCTGCTGATGAAATTTTAGATAAACTATCACGTTCTTTTAAGATTGAATCAGTTACCGAAAAAGAAAAGAATAAAGCTGCTCGCGAAGTATTTAAAACTTCTACACTCCAACAACTTGCTTCAACTAAACTTAATTTTGCGCCATCTAAGACGATGAAGATTGCACAACAATTATACGAAGGTGTTGATCTTGGTAGTGAAACAGTAGGGCTTATTACTTACATGCGTACTGATTCCGTTCGTATTTCTGATTCCTTTGTAGCAGAAACTTATAACTACATCAAAGGAAATTTCGGAGACGAATATGTTGGTTATGTCAAGAAGGGTAAGAAAAATGAGAATATGCAAGATGCTCATGAAGGTATTAGACCAACAAGTATATTGCGTACTCCAGAATCAGTTAAAGCTTACCTATCTAATGATGAATATAAACTATACCGTTTAATCTACATTAGAGCTCTAGCATCTCTTATGAAAGACGCTAAGACCCTAGCAACAACAGTAATCTTGGAAAATAATGGCTATACTTTTAAGGCAACTGGAAGTGTTTTAAAATTTGATGGTTATTTAAAAGTATATAGTGAATATGAAGACAGTGAAGATGTTATCTTACCAGATTTTAAAAATTATAAATCTGATGTCATTACTGCTGATAAAATTGATAAAATTCAACACTTTACTAAACCTGCTCCAAGATATACAGAAAGTAGTTTAATTAAAGAAATGGAATCATTAGGAATTGGTAGACCTAGTACTTATGCAACAATTGTAGCAACAATTAAAGACCGTGGCTATGTCATTCTAAAAGATAAAAAATTTGAACCAACCGAAATTGGTGAAGAAACTACTGATAAACTTCAAGAATTCTTTAGTGGTATAGTGAATGTTGAATATACCGCTAATATGGAACAAGACTTAGATGAAATTGCAGAAGCTAAAAAAGATAATATCGCTGTTTTACATGAATTTTATGATGAATTTGAACCATTAGTAGAAAAGGCTTTCAAAGAAATGGAAAAGAAAGCTCCGGTTTCCACTGGTGAGGTTTGTCCTGAATGTGGGGGAGACTTAGTAGTTCGTAAAGGCAAATATGGCGAATTTGTAGCTTGTAGTAATTATCCAACTTGTAAATATATTAAAAAGGAAAAGAAAGAAGTTACAGAAGTTTGTAAATGTCCTAAATGTGACAAGGGAATGATTGTTGAAAGAAAGACCAAAAAGGGTAAAATATTCTATGGCTGCAATAATTATCCAAAGTGTAATTATGCTCTATGGTATAAACCAACCGGAGAAATATGTCCTAAGTGTGGTGAACTTATCGTTGATAAAAATGGCGAAAAATCTTGCTTAAATTGCGAAAACTCAGAATAAATTTTCTGAGTTTTCTTTTTTTCGACAAAATAATCGCATTCTTTATGTTAAAGTATACCCATAAAGGAGGTTATAAATTATTTGATTGAGTTATTTTACTATATGTATCTTCTGTAATAGTAATAAGTTCCCCAGGTGTACAATATAAAAACTTGCAAAATTCTTCAATATATTTAAATGATATAGATGTTGTGTATCCATTAATTATTCTATTTAAGTTTCTTGAAGTCATGTTCATATGCTTGCATAACCAGTATTTTGTCTTATGGTTCTTTTCTAATAATTATACAATATTAATATTTACCATATTTTACCAAGACTCCTCTCACTTAAAATTGTACACAAGTTAGTAAATTTAAATAAGATACTTGGATTACCCATTTATTTGTCCGACATACTTGTAAACCTATAAATAAGATATTTGCATTACCCTTATTTTTGATATATAATTTATTTGAAGATAGATGAGTTCTATATTAGGATGAGATGTATGAACAATAGAAAAGTTTATAATGCTTTAGAGCATGCTATTGAAAAAGATGGTAAATCTAAAGGAACATATCGTGAGTATTTTGCTAATGTCAGATATCTAGATAATTATTTTAATAATAAAAATCTAAAAAAAATAACTAAAGATGAATTAAATGAATACATAGTTTATTTGGATAAAAAATATAGCAAAACTACTTATAATAATCATGTTGCAGCAATACGTTGTTTATATAAAAAAGTAATAAAAAGAGAAGATTTACAGGAATTATTAAATTTAAAAAGAATAAGAGAAAGGATGACTTGTAGATGAAAGAAAATATTATAATATCAAGTTTAGCAGTGTTAATACTAGCCTTAGGTATTGCTTTAGTTTATGAACCAAATGATAAGGAAATTTATGCATCAACAAATAATGAAATAGTAACTGAAAATTCTTTAGCTATGATGTATGAAACAGAAGCTGGAAGTGGCGAATATGAAGTAGTAGATGATACTACTTGGCCACTAGAAGGTTATACATTCAATGCCGAGTTATCTCGTTGTGAAAATGGAAGTAGTCTTACTTGGGATGAAGAAACAAATTCAGTATTAGTTGAAGCAAACATATCAGATAAATGTTATATTTATTTTGATAAGGAACCAGATGTAATTTATTTATCGGATTATATAATAAATAATGTATATACCGGAACTGATGGTGATAATGGATTATATTATCATGATGGAAGTGGAAGTTATACTAATTCTGACCAAGAAGCCGGAGATAACAGTTACAGATATGCCGGAGCAAATCCAAATAACTATGTATGTTTTGGAAGTGATGCAGCAACATGCCCAAATGATAACCTGTACAGAATAATCGGAGTATTTGGAAACCAAGTAAAATTGATAAAGCATGATTATGCGACAACGAGCTTATTAGGAACAAATGGAGCATATTCAAATACATATGCAGGCTCAGGATTGAGTACAAACTATTATAAAGGAAGTACAAGTACAAGTTCGATAGGAGCATATTATTGGAATAATAGCACAAATACAAATACATGGAGCGAAAGTAACTTGAATACCGTGAATTTAAATACAAATTACTTGAATAATATAGGAAGTAAGTGGAGTAGTTTAATAGCAACAACAAATTGGAAAGTCGGAGGAATGTCGTATAGTAATAGTAATACAGCAAAACAATATTATACAACAGAATTAGGAAGTAGTTCAAGTAGTACAACATATAGTGCAAAAATAGGATTAATGTATGTGAGTGATTATGGATATGCGGCAAGTCCAGCAAATTGGAGTACAGCATTATATGATTATGATAACGATACAAATCGAAATAATAATTGGATGTTTATGGGGTTATACGACTGGACAATTTCCCGCCGTTCGGACGATTCGGGTAGTGCGTTCTACGTACGTGAAGTAGGTCGTGTGGTCAGCTACATCGTGGGCAACGACTACGGCGTGCGCCCGTCCTTCTATCTTCAACCTTGGGTACTATATTCCAATGGTGATGGAACAAAAGAAAATCCATATAGAATTTCTGCACCACAAAATTTGATTAGTTTTTCCGTAGATGATGTAACATACTATGCTGAGAAAGGAATGACTTGGGAAGAATGGGTTAATAGTGACTATAATGTTGATAACTTTTATATAGAAATATCATCTGTATGTGCTGGCATGTCTTTAGAAAATGTTAAATCTACTGATGTAATAGGAGAAAATGCAACTTATGTTAGATCTCGATTTAGATGTAGTCTTGTAGCTGGATAGTTTTGATTTTCGATAAATACAAGGTTTCTTGAAAGTATAAGTATATTAAAATTTGAACATGCAAAATGGGCCTTTCTAAAGGCTTTTTTCTTTTGTTTCAATATAATATGAAGTGTGATATAATTAAACCATGGTGGTTAAATTGAAAGATAAAAATGTTGTATTTATGGGAACTCCCGATTTTGCAGTTCCAGTACTAGAAATGTTAATTGAAAAAACTAATGTTGTTATGGTAGTAACTCAACCAGATAAAGAAGTAGGAAGAAAAAAAGAACTAGTATATAGTCCAGTTAAAAAAGTAGCCATGGAGCACAAGATTCCCGTTTTTCAACCTACTAGAATTAGAAAAAATTATGAAGAATTAAAAAAATTGAATATAGACTTGATAGTAACTTGTGCTTATGGTCAAATTATTCCTAAAGAAGTCTTAGATTTACCTAAAAAAGGTTGTGTCAATGTTCATGCATCAATTCTTCCTAAATATCGTGGTTCTGCACCAATTCAATGGGCGATTATGAATGGCGATAAAAAGACTGGTGTAACAATTATGTATATGGATGAAGGTATGGACACTGGTGATATCATTAAAATTGCCGAAATCCCTATTTTGGATACTGATAATGTAGGAACTATGCATGATAAATTATCAATTTTAGGTAGAGATACCCTAGAAAGTGTTTTAAATAATCTTTTAAATGGTATAGTTATTGGTATTAAACAAACTGATGATTATACTTTAGCGCCGATGATTAAAAGAGAAGATGAACATCTTAATTTTAAAGATACTGGGCAAAATATCATCAATAAAATAAGAGCCTTAAATCCATGGCCTTTAGCTAATTTGATACTAAATGGAAAAGAAATCAAAGTGCTTAATGCTGAATTTAAAAAGGCAAAGACAAAGAATACCGGAAAAATAGTTGAAATAGATAAACATAACTTAGGAATTAGTTGTAAAGATGGAATAATTTATCTAAAAAGAATAAAACCTTTTGGCAAAAAAGAAATGAATATTAATAGTTTTGTAAATGGAATAAATACTAGTGATTATTTAAATAAGGTGGTTGATTAGTTATGGAAAATAAGAATACTTTTTGGCAAAGTGAACGTGGCAAAGCAATAATTAAACTTGGTTTATGGATGATTTTTATTGCTATTTTAATAGCAGTAGTAATATTTTCTGATAATAGTAGTGAAGATATAAAACTTACTCCAACAGAAGAAGAAACCACTAATACCGAGACAGAAAACTACGAATTTACCAATTATAATGATATGATAGATAAATTACTTTTATATAACTATGAATATACTTATACTATCACAACTTTAGATAGTAAATATATCTATACCGGTTGGAAAAATAATAATCAAGATTTAGGATTTAAAGAAGATACTAATGGTATTACGAAATATTTTATTGATGAAACTGGAAGTTATCGCATAAATTTGGATAATCGCGAATTAATCACTGATTTATATTCTAATTTTGATGCCAGTTACTTAAATCTATCAATGCTTTTTGATAACTTAAGTGAATACTTGTATTCTGTTGAAAAGAATGCCGATGTTAGAACTATTACTTATGATAAAGAAGGCTATCAAGTAACTGTTATAACTGATACTGAAAATATAACTAATATCAATATTACAGTTGATACAACGACTTATGATTTAGAATTTACAAAAATAGGGGAGTGTGCTACAATAGTCTTTACTGATTAGTAAGGGGGATTATAATGAAAAATTGGCTAAAATTTGGTGTAACAAACTTTTTCACCGCCCTAAGAGCAGCAGGAATAATTTGTTTGATTCCTGTTTTTAAACTGTATGGTGGCATGGCAGCCGCGCTACTTTCTGCTGGTTGTTTTGCTACAGATTTCATCGATGGTATGCTTGCTCGCAAACTAAAATCTTCAACATTCTTTGGTAGCCTTTTTGATGGTATCAGCGATAAAACTTTTTTGATAGTAAACATGATTCTTTTAATGTCTATAACACCCCTCGCTATTGTTCCGATAATATTAGAATTAGGTATTGCAGGTGTCCAAAGCTTAAAATATGAACATAACTTAAATGTCCAATCAAATATCTTTGGTAAAATTAAAATGTGGGTTGCTGGTCTTACGATAACCATGACTTATTTGTTAACTGATCCAACATTTATTAATTATCTAGGATCAAGCTTAGCCACTAAAATAGTTGATTTAGGAGACTTAAAAGTTTTTGGCATTACCTTAGCACCTTTAGTTTTAAGTGAACTTTTAACTTTAGGCAGTTATTTAAAAGAATTTAGAGATGAAACTAAAGAAGAAAGCAAAGATAAGTCCGATGATGAAACTGTTACTAAAACTGTCGAAGAAAAAGAAGTAAAGGAAGAAATTAAAGTTACGGAAAATAAACAAAGACAAGAAGAATTAGAAGCATATATTGCTGATATGGATTTAAAAGATATGCTATTTAATCATGACTTTTATGAAAATTTTAAAAACGAAGGAAATCTTAAACTAATAAGAAGTTTAGCTAAGAAAAAGAAAAAGTAAACTATTAGGACTTTTGTGGTATAATTAGAGTATGGAAAATATATTTGGTTTTACAAAAGAAATGTTAGAAGATTATTTTACAAGTATGGGTGAGAAAAAATACAAAGCCACCCAAGTTTTTGAGTGGTTGTATCGCCATAATGAATATTATTTAAATAATTTTTCAAATCTAAAAAAGGATTTAATTGCTCGGATGCAAGAAGACTTAAGTGTAGAATTTATAAAAATAGAAAAAGTCTTAGAGGGTCCTGACGTTAAAAAGTTTTTATTTCGTCTTCTAGATGGTGAGTATATTGAAGCCGTTTTGATGGAACATAACTATGGTTTATCGGTTTGTGTTTCTAGCCAGGTTGGCTGTAATATGGGCTGTAAGTTTTGTGAAAGTGGACGACTTAAAAAAGTTCGTAACTTGGAAACTTACGAGATTGTAGAACAAATACTTTTAATTCAAAAATATATTGGTAAGCGAATTGATAGTGTAGTAGTAATGGGTATCGGAGAACCATTTGATAACTATGATAATATTATAAGATTTATTAAAATAATTAATGATGCTCATGGGCTTGCTATTGGGGCTAGACATATAACGGTATCTACTTGTGGATTGGTACCTAAGATAGATGAATTTAGCAAACTTGATTTACAAGTTAATTTAGCCTTATCTTTGCATGGGGCAACTGATGAGGTGCGAAATAAAATAATGCCTGTCAATAAAGTGTATAATGTTGACACTGTTATA
>CALVVJ010000019.1 GCA_944363835.1 uncultured Bacilli bacterium
CTTTCGGAAGTGTATTTTATCACAAAAGAAATTGAAATGATTTTTTTATTATTGTCTACTCTAAGGGGTGCATTTCACAATTGTGATGTTTTTAATTTATTGGATCTTGTACTTGATCTAAACCAGTTTTATTAGTTTCAATTATACTTACTAAATTGGTATTATTAAATATTGACTTTATATTATCATCAATATCTTCGATAGTATACTCAAATGTAAATTCATAATTTTTACCTGCAGCTATATCATAATTAAGACTTTTCTTGACTTTTACCGTTTCGACTTCTTCAAATTGAAATTGGCGTAATGTTAGGTAAATAAATTCATCACTATTACTCCAAGTAACATTTAATACTTCATAAGTTTTAGTAAATGTTTTTAATGATGAATCGGAATTTTTACAAAAAGACTCTTGATATTCCATATCTTTAGGGCCAATATAGACATCTTTGTTTCCTTCTTCAGTATTGCATTTTATTAAAGTTAAACCGGTATTGGTATAATTGTTTTTATCTTTATAAATTTGGGTTCCGCCATCATTTAATTCTGTTTCTAATTTCAGTTTAGATATTAATTCGTCGACATAGTTAGGGTTATCTGGAACATAATTTTTTAATTCTACTAAATTACTATTTTTAAATAACATTAAATGATCTAGACAATAAGTATAAATATTATATTCTGTTAGTTCTATATATTTTTTAATTTTGCATTCTGCAGCATCAACAGTTATGATTGTAGGAATTTTTTCCTCCGGTAAAATTATATTTACTTCATTATCTTTAGTTAAATTAAAGCCTAGAAATCCTCCGATAAACAATGATAAACCAATAACTAATGTAAAAAATATTATGACTTTTCCTTTATTCATAGCCCCTCCATTTTTTTTAATTATATCATCAAATTGATTTAAAACACAATATTAAATATTTTTTTAATTAGTCATTTTTACTAATAAATCACAAAGTTTTAAATAAACTTGGTTAGTTAAAATACAGTCATTTAAAGCTCGATGTTCATTTCTAGTTTCTAAATTAAAGTAAGAAATTAAGTCATCTAGGCGATGTCTTGGTAAAAATGATAGTAGCATCCTGGAAAGTCTTAGTGTATCAACAAAATCATTATCTAAATATAATCCTAACCTCTTTTCTAAATTATCGTATATAAAATTAATATCGAAATTAATGTTATGACCAACAATAATGTCATTACCTAAAAAGGCAAGAAATTCAGTTAAAACAAAGTCAATATCTTCGCCATACTTACTCATCTCTTCATCGGTTATACCAGTTAGGTGAGTAGTAAATTCCCCCACTTCGGTTACTTTAATTAGTTTAGAAAACTCAGCTACTATTTTCTTATTTCTAACTTTTAGGGCACTTATTTCTAAAATTTCGCCATCCCTTGAATCTAGGGAAGTAGTTTCAATGTCTAAAACAGTATAATTAGATAAGTTTTCAATTAAACTATTTCCTTTATAACTCCTTATATACATAATTAACTCCTTACTTATTTTCTGCTAAAATTTTAGCTAGTTTGTTAGGTATGGTCCTAGGTCCGCGGATTGCTGTTAGGCCATATTCTTTTAATTTGGCAAATGGATATTCATCTTTCGAATATTCTTTTACTAATTTCAATTTCATGAGCATTTTATTAACATTGGGAATACCCACTTCAATAACAATACATTTATAAAGTATTGCTGAATATGGTTCAGCAACGTAAATGTATACTGTATCTCCATTAGAAACATTCATATTTTGATGCCAAAACATTATATCACTTTTAGCAAAATCACTGATTAAATCATAATACTTAGGATTAGCGGGGATTACCCAAGTGTTGGAAGCTGGAAAAGAATCGTAAGATTCCGTAATAACTTTAGAAATTTCTTCATCACTTAAAGTATCATCTAAAGAAATTGATACCCAACTTTTCTTATTCA
Organism: uncultured Bacilli bacterium; assembly: GCA_944363835.1. Classification (GTDB taxonomy): domain Bacteria; phylum Bacillota_I; class Bacilli_A; order RF39; family UBA660; genus Onthocola_B. The sequence continues at coordinate 1,946 of CALVVJ010000019.1, forward strand.
TGTGATAAGCTGGATAGATACCTTTTATTTTTAGATAAGCATCTGTTTTTTTATCAGTCTTAACATTAATTATTTCTATTTCTCCAGTCTCCTCTTTTACTATTTTAGATTTATCAATATTCATAATTATGGCAAACCACTTTTCACTAGGATAACATCTAAATACTCCAAAATTAGGGTTATTTTCCCACAAAAATTCAGGCTCACAATGAAAGTTTTGAATTATTAAATTAGCTATACGATTTGCTTGATTGCTAGTGAAATATTTAGAAACAAAGCAGTTGTTACGAATACTTTTCAATATTTCAATATAAGAATTTCTAACAGTATTTGAAAAAGCTCCAAAGTCTTCAATACGATAATTAGTATATTCTTCATTTGTTGTTAAATCATATATTTTTCCCTTAATTACTTCATCTTTAATAGTTATTACTACTTTAAATTTATCATTCATTATTTTAGTAGAATATACATATAAATCTTGTTTTTTAGTAAAGCCAAAATCTAATAATTTGTCGGGAACTAAAATACTTCTTTTAAATAATTCTTGTTCAATATTCATTATTTACTCTCATCTAATACTTTTTTAGCATAGGAACAATCTGCAATAACTTCTTTATTTTCTTTTAAAGCATTTTCAATAACACAATTAACTAATTTTCTAGCAATTCCTTGGCCTTGATACTTAGAATTAACAACAGTATGAACTATATTCCAAATATTTTTTTGAATAACAAAATCACATTCTCCAATAATAGTATTATTATCAAATGCTACCGATCTATTTTTATCTTTTTCAAAAGTAATCTCAATCATTTTAATAACTCCTTTCATTTTTTTAACCAAATATAAACTCCTTCTTGTTCTTCGGGATTGTATTTCATACCACACTTAACATAAAAAGGTATATTACCATTAGTTGGGGCCGCCTCAATACACATTTTTTGACCAGTTTGCATATCATCTTGAGCAATTTTTAAAAGTTTTGTAACAACAATTTTGCCATAACCTTTATTTTGATATTCCGGTCTTACAATAATATCAGTAAGCAAACATTTAAAAACTTTATCTCCTACCATTCTCCCCATTGCAATTAAAGAGTCATTTTCATAAACTCCAATAACATACATCGAATTATCTAAAGCAATTAAAAGTTCAGAAACCAAAACATTCTTCCATTCAACAGAAGCACGTAATTCATAAAATTCTTCAGCACTTATTTTTCTACTTATTTTCATAATCTACACCCAATTAATTATACCATAGAAAAAGATGAATTAAAATTAATCCATCTTACAAGCTCCGCCATTTTCAGAAAAGTAAGCATTAATATTTTCAACACTATCATCGATATTTGACCAATCAATTATATCGCGCAGATTATTTTGCATATCACTATTACACTCTGGACAATTAAAATATGCGTCTTCACCAATAGTTATAGCATAATTTTCATCTTCAATAGAACAATTTAATGTTGCATTGATTGCTTCATTTTTTATTTGGGTATTAGATTCTTTACGAATAATAGTAAAAGCAATAACTCCAATAAACATTAAAACAATATAAAGGATTATAAGAATACCAAAGACTTTAAGTATTTTGATTATAATTCCTGCTAGTTTTTCAGTATTGGATACTTTTTCAACAATAACTCCCTTAATATCATTATCTAGCAGTTCATCGATACTTACATTGAGTATTTTAGATAATCCCTTTAGTTGTTCAGGATTAGGTTGCGTACTACCTAATTCCCAATTAGATATGGTTTGTCTTGTTACATTTAACTTTTCCGCTAAATCTTCTTGGGAATATCCTTTTTCCTTTCTTAATTTTAAAATTTTGTTTCCTAAATCCATTTTCTTCACCTCGGCATTCATTATATATTATACCTATTTTTATATCTACCAAATTGTTTTGGAAATTACGCAAAGTTTTTTAACATATATCAAGTTTTCTTATATTTTTTGATAAATAACAAATAAATTAGAATTAATATAAATACTATATCATAAATGCGAGGACCTCCGAAAATAATTATGTTTGTTATAAGGTACACTAGTATTATACCTATCTTTATAATTAGAGATAATAATCCTTTTTCTTTAGTAAGTATTACTAAGTATGCTAATATCGGAGAAAGGCACGCAAATACACTCCAACCTTTAATAAATGTCCAACCATAAATAGAGTTTGTTACTTCTGCAGTAATATAATAAGTTATGAGCATACCAATGGAAAACAAGAATATGTTTAGCATCGCATACTTTTTGTTCTTACTAAATAAAGAAATTATTACCCCTATTAAAATCCAGATACCAAGTTCAGAAAAAATATCACTTAAAGAAAGTCCAAAATGTTGGACTCGAAAATGAAAATCGATAAGTTTAATTATGATACCTGTTACTAAACCGATAATAAACATACTTATCGGATGTAAAATATAATTTTTTATTTTCATGATTTTTTTTCTTCTTTAGGATATTTAATTATCAAAATTAGAATCAATATTATACCTATTAATTTCATACCAACAGAAAGTCCAAGTAAAATACCAGAGGTAAATTCAGAAAAATTACTAGTTGCATCACTTGCAAAATAATTTTGGGTCCAAGATAGCAGTTCTCCTACTATTATTAAGGCTGCACTTAACTTTAATTTTTTTAGCATAATTAATCCTCTCTATCTTTTTTAAATACCAAAATTGCTTTAGCTGAAGGGGTTATAGACATTGTAACCAAAACATAACCTTGTTCATACATCGCATTAGCAGTTTCTTCAATTTTTTCTGCCATCTTATCAGCTCCAGGAGTATACTTTATTACTACAGTTTTATACATATTATCATCCTTTCCTCAATTCTCTATTTCTTTTATTATGTCATTTAACTTATTCAAATCCACAAAGTTTACTTTTTTATTATAAGTAGCAATAATCGCTTTATCTTCAGGTGTCATCCTTTCTTCTTTCATATGTTTTGTTTTCTTATAAAGCAAGGTCATCATAGTTTTATGAGCAAAACTAAGGTTTTCATAATCAATTCCACCACGTAGATGAAATATTTTAGCTTTGTCTAAAACTTCTTTAGATAATTGCACTTTTAAATTATTCCTAATATTAGTTATATTGATTTCATCTTTCGGATCTGCGAGTCCAACAGTTGCTATGATTATTTTCTTATCTTTAATATCTTTTAATTTTTTGAAGGTTTTGGCTAAGCCTAATACCCCTCCAGCATATAATGCTCCAAAATATATAATAGTATCATAATTATTGATATCATCTAAATTTTTAAAAGGAATTATAGAAATTTTAGTTTCTTTAGCCAACTCTTCGGCATACATTTTAGTAGTTCCATAAATAGAACCATAAATTATTATTTTATTCATACTATCTCCTAAAATAATTATACATTATAATGCGTAAATTCACCATTATTTATTGTTATTTTCTTTATGTTTTTCTTTCCAATCTTTAATGTATTCTAATCTTTCTTTGAATCTTTTTTCATTTCCTTGAATACTTGGAATATAGTATACTTTTCCTAGTAAAGATGCCGGAAGGCATTCTAAAGTTGTCAGTTTATCCTCATAATCTTGAGCATACTTATATCCTTTGCCATAGTTAAGTTCTTTCATTAACTTGGTTGGAGCATTACGTATTTGTAAAGGAACTGGTTCTGCAACTGTTTTTAGAGCATCTTCTTTAGCTTTTAAATATGCAACATCACACGAATTAGATTTAGGAGCTACTGACATATAAATAACGGCTTCTGATAAATGGACGTAACACTCTGGCATACCTAAAAAATGACATGCTTGATAAACATTAATAGCTACATTTAAGGCATTAGTATCAGCAAGGCCAATATCTTCAGAAGCAAAACGCACTATTCTTCTAGCAACATATAGAGGATCTTCTCCCGCTTCGAGCATGCGAGCAAGCCAATAAACGGCAGCATCAGGATCACTATTTCGCATCGACTTATGTAAAGCAGAAATTATATTATAATGTTCTTCACCTAGTTTATCATATAATAATGTTTTTTTATTTAGACATTCTTCGAGTAATTCTTTGGTAATTTTTATTGTTCCATCTTTTTGGACTGAAGCATTAGTTATTACCATATCAAGAGTTGTCAAAGCGCTTCTAGCATCACCGTTAGAAAAAATTGCAATAAAGCGCAGATTTTCTTCAGAAATTTCAATATGTTCATTGCCAAAACCACGAGAATCATTCATTGCTCGTTTTAATAATTTTACAATATCTTCAGTTGATAATTCTTTTAACACAAAAGTTCTACACCTAGAAAGTAAGGCATTGTTAATTTCAAATGAAGGATTTTCTGTAGTTGCGCCGATTAAAGTTATAGATCCTTTTTCAACGAAAGGCAAAAAAGCATCTTGTTGAGCTTTATTAAAACGATGAATTTCATCAACAAACACAATAGTTTTAATACCTAATTTTTTGTTATTGTCAGCATCTTCCATTACTTTTTTTATTTCTTTAATGCCTGAGGTAACTGCCGAAAATGTAATGAAATCAGACTTAGTTTCATGGGCGATGATTCTAGCTAAAGTGGTTTTACCTACTCCTGGAGGTCCCCAGAAAATCATCGACGAAACATTGTCACTTTCAATCATTTTACGTAATATTTTTCCATCACCAATCAAGTGAGTTTGCCCTACAACTTCCCTTAAATTTTGAGGACGCATTCTCGATGCTAGCGGTTCAAATTTAAGACTGTCAAATAAAGAAGTTTGTTCCATAAAAATTCTCCTTTAATAAGGATATTATACATCAAATTAAATAAATTTTATAGTATTATATATCTTTTAGTTACCAAATAACATTATTAAAAAGAATAGACAAAGATTAATTATATTTGACATTTCTAAAAATTAAAAAAGAGCAATTTTTTGCTCTAATTTTGAAAACAATTATTTTTCCTTTATAAGAAATTCTTCCTTTTTCTTATCAAAAGTAAAAATATATTCTTTGTTTGCTTCTACTTCAACTTCTAATTTAATAGGTCCATATGTTGTAAATACATTACGATACATAACCCCAGGTCTTTGAGTTGTACAAGTAGCATCAATAGTATGCTTTCCCGGCGTTAGATAAAAGCCATAACTCATACCAGCATTAAATGTCATAACAGTTTCATCATCGATTGCTCCAACAGTGATTTGTGTTTGTTTGATAGCTCCTTTTGGATTTGAAACATATACTTTTATTGCATCTGGATGTTCTTTTAACCATTTATTAACATAACCACTGTGTTTTTTGTTGGCATAAATCATCCAAACAATGTATAAGATTACTACTGCTACTCCAACAACTATATATAATGTATATTGTCCCATTAATTTCCATCTCCTTTCTCAATCGTTTTTATCTTAATGGGTTTAGACTCTTTTCCAATTACTTTTAAATCATTTAATAAATTGTTAAATTGCCTATAACCAATTAATTCACAGTCAATGTAATCAGTTTTATTATCTTCATCTACTATATTTAATTCACATTCTGAATCACCGGTGCTATTTACTATTCTTGCGCCAAATTGACATTTATTAATATCATAACATTTAATTTTATTTCCCTTTTTATACTTAAACATATTATCATCAATATAAATTGTAATAAAATTATTATAAATAACTAATTTAAAATAGAAAACTAAAAATAGGAAGGAAATTAAACTAATAATATAAATATTATCAATAAAATAAGTTAGTATATAAAATAGTAAAATTGTTCCTAAGATTGAATATATAATATTTAAAATAATTCTATAAATTTGGGGTTTATATGTTTTTTTTGATTTTAATTCCATAATAAAATCTCCATTACACTTTCATTATAATATACATTATATGTTTTTTCAATATAAAATTATTATTTTAATATCAAACTTTAAATAAACTATTTGCAATATTTATCTATATTGTCAATATCATACTTGTCATTTTTAATTACTGTAAATGTTTCATTATCTTTATCGACGTTACATCTAATTACATCATAAAAAACTGTATCGTAGTATATAACATTATCACCAGTTACTTTTACTAAGGAAAATCTCGGTGCTTGATGAATGTTTACAACACCAATGTAATCTATGGCTAGTAATACTAATATAAATATTATAAAATAACCAAAGTTACAAAATAACCTTTTTCCGTATTGTAATTTCTTAGTGAACCTACTAACACCAATTAGGGAAACTATTCCACCAAATACAGAATAAATAGTTCCCCAACTACTATCACTAGGAAATATAGCCATGGCAGTAAGAGAAATTAAAACACCAAATACGATGAATATTAAACCAATAAAATTATTTTTGTTTTCTAGTTTTTTATTAGTATAATCGATTGTATTAATTATATTTTCTTCTAACTTTTCTTGATATTCTTTATTATTTACTACTTCTCCACTCATTAAATCATTTAGGGAAATATCAAGCTCACTACATAATGGTTTAAATAGTGATAAATCCGGCATATTTCTCCCGTTTTCCCAGTTGCCAATAGTACGGTCAGATACTCCTAATTTCTCAGCTAGGTCCTGTTGAGTCATATTCTTATTTTTACGGCATTCTGCAATAAATTTACCAATTTTTTCTTGATTCATATTTTCTCCTTTCATACTCATCATATAAAAAGTTTAGGATTTTTAACAGGAAATATATCAAGGGTTATTTATTATCTTTCCATTCGTGATAAAGAATATCTTTTAAAACTAACATACTATCTAATTCATTAAAACCATAATTATCTTTTAGACTATTTAATAGTTTTCTTATTATAGTAGAATACTTAGATATGTCTACTTGTTGGGTATAATTCTTTAATACTGGATATTTTTTACTCCATGCATTTGTCCAGTTAATTTTTGATTCTTTTTCTTCATCAGTATTTTTAATTATTTCTTCTATTTCTTTTATATCAATATCAAAATCTATTAATTCATCTAAAGTTAAGTTATATAACTTAGCCATTTTTTTTGATTGATAAATATCTGGAATAGTTTCATCAGTTTCCCACTTAGAAATAGTTTGTCTACTTACTCCTAATTTTTCTGCTACCATTTCTTGTGATAAACCAGCTTTTTTTCTTGCTTGAAATAAATTGTTTCCTAAATTCATGTTTTACCTCCACAATTAAGTATAAATCTTGTAATGGCTTTTTGCTATCAAGAATATTTTACACTTGTGTTATTTTTATTAACATTTAATTTTGTTTTTCTTTTAAAATCTGTTCATTAAATTTCTCCATAAATTCATCAGTAGTAGACCAGAAAAACTCATATCCTGATATTTGATATAGAGCATAGGCACAAAGATATTCATAGACACCACGATTAGAACTTTTATAAATAATTAAATATAAAGGTTTCATAGCAGGAACTCCAATATTGACGACTCTTTTAAAGCGATCATACGCTAAAATCCTAGCCCAACCTTCAGTAACAATTATCTCAGGATTGGCTCTTTCTTCAGCATAAGCCTCATTAACTAAAGTTTGCAGTTCACTACCGATTTGATTTAGGATATCAACATCTATATTTTGCAGGAGTAGTTCTTCATTTATGCCATCTTCTGTAATTTCTTCCCAACTTATTTCATTTTGTTTATTAGAGTTATTTTCCTCAGCAGCTTCACTTGAAGGACAAGTATAGTTTTCCCATTTAAATATAGTTTTTTTAGCACCATTTGAACAAAAATAGGTAGCAACTAATACTCCCTTATTTAACTTTGTTAAAGTTCCACCATTATACTCTTCAGTTATTTTTATAACTGTACTATTATTAAATACTTTGGCTTGGATAGTGTCTATTACCAAAAGAATTAATAATGTTACTATAACTATTACTATAATTTTTGTTATTTTTTTCATACATTTTCCTTTCAAAACATTTTTAATTTATAAATATCACAATATCGGTAACAATTAATACAGTTAAACTTATATAAAACAATACTTTCTTATGTCTAAGTTTTAATTTAAAATCTGTATAAAATAGTTTTCTAATTTTATCAATAATTTTAAATCTTGTAATCAGAAAAGTAAATACCACTACTCCCATATAATTTAATATTATGTCATCGATATCAAAAGAACCTGTATGAGTAAATGCCTGTAACACTTCGATAATAATAATTGTTGATATGATTATGACACTTTGTCTTAATATGTTATTATTTTTTAAATTTTTGATCATAAGTAAAAATGATAATGGAATAAGCATAACAATGTTACCTACAATGTTTTTTAATAGTAATGCAGTAGAACCATATTTAATTTGGCGCATTATTGTGTAAAACGGCGTATATTGTCCAGCGTAACCCCAAGTATAAAAGGCTAAACTTGTTCTTCCAATAAAAAATGTAATGCTTATTAAAAGTAAAATAAAGAGAAATATATAAGTCAATACATTATTTTTGTATATTTTTTCTTCATTTATTAATATTCCGTAAGTATAAACAAATAAACAATTAATTAGCATAAATAAAATGCATTTAAAATAATTCATATTGTAAAGATATTGATTTCTTCCTACAAAGATTAAATAGCAAAAAATAATTATATTAATAATAAATAATAAATTTTTTATTACCAAAGCTCTTTTTTTCATACGTTTTCCTACTTTCAAATACTAAGATTTTCTTTTAGGTTATTCATCTTTTAATTAGTTCTAAATAATGCAACTAACTTAATTTGGTAGACGCTGTCTTCCAAATTGTATACAATAAATAAAATTTCATGTTGTTCTTAAATTTCTATTAATTCTAAATAATGCGATCAATTTAATTGCGACAACAATGCTGTCGCAATTGGAAATAAGCAATAAAATTTTCTTACATTATTATTCATTGATTTATCCTATGTTACAACACCACTACTCTTATTATATAATACATTAGAACAAAAGCCAAACAAGTTTGGCATCCTTGTATCACTACAAGGCATTTCTACTTCACAGAGTCCTTCGAACTCTCCATAGACCAGTTTCGGATGGTCGCCACCCTACTAATGTTTTATTATTATAACACTCAATTAATACATATTTTTTCTTATTATTTCAACTATATTCTATTCACCCCCCTTTAGTTGATAAACCAATTATAGCAAACAAATGTATGCGTGTCAATTGATTTTTACTAAATAATGCAATTTCCTATAAAAAAAGAATTTCTAACTTAATTAGAAAAACTTATTTTATCAAAATAAACATCAAATGATTTATCTTTCTCTTCTACAATTGCATTAATAAAATCACTTTCCATACTTTCACTAAATCCAGTAAATACCTCTTCTCCAATTATAGTATAAGGTACTCCTCTAGATTCAACTTCCATAGCATCAGAGAAAGTTTTTAAAAGTTCAGCATTTTTTTCATTCTTCCAAGTTTCAAAACTATATAGATTATAGTAATCTCCATATTCACTTTCAATACTATCGAAGAAAGCAGATTCACTTTCACAATGGGGACAGCCATCACCCCAGAAGAAATAAATATTTACTTTTCCCTCTTCTTTAGTTATATAATCCAAATTAATTGTATTTGATTCTTCAGTTACAACATTATTATCATTTTCTGCACTATTTTCATTTTCTGCATCTTCTTTATCGATATTTGTATTATTGTTAGAAAGAGAATTATCTTTATTTACTTCAACTAAACTAATATAAGTTGTAAGCCAAGACCTTAAACCATCAGCAGTTTTATAATAATCTGTATCTTCATCAGCATTAGCATCTAGAAAGTCAACCATTTTACCATTTTTATATATTACAAATGAAGGATAATGTTCTAGGAAATCACCTAGATCACTTTCTTTTAATTCTGAATAATTTATTTCATATATAGTAATTGGGTATTCTTCTAAAAAATCATTTATAACAACTTCAAAATTAGATGATGCTAAACACATGTCCTGAGACACAAAAACTACAAATGATTCTTTATCGCTGATTAATTCTTCTAGTTCTGAAATATTTATTTCGATTTTTTCTCCGGTATTATAATACTTACTTTCTAAAGAAAAAATTTTACTTTGATTTTTAAATATTAAAAATACTACAATAGTTGCAGCAACAATGATTAAAGCAACTATACTAATTATTAGCCACTTCTTTTTCATTACTATACCTCATGAAGTGTCGTAAAATCAATATTATAATAAGGAACTATACTAAAATTATAATAGTCTTCGCCATCAATAGTTTTCTTAACTTCTACCTTATTGTTGCCATTGTAACTCCAATAAGCACCAACATTATAAATTTTATTTTCATCCCAACCAAGGGCAACAAGCATGGTTTTAGTCATTCCGGCATAACCTCCACCACCACACATTAAGAAGATATTTTTATCTTTTGGAAAAATTGCTTCTAGAATTTCCATTGATTCTTCGTAGTTAGCAACGTAATTACCAGACTCATCTTGAGTAAATAAAGTTTCTCCAGTATAAGTTTCTCCAACTTCTTCTGGTAGTCCAGTTACATTAGTTAAATAAGGTAATGGGATAACTTCAAAACCTTCAACAAATCCAGAAAGATAAGAATCTCCACCGATTGCTTCATAGTTACCTGGATCTTTAAGCATACGCATATCGCGATAAACACTATCGCTTCTACCTAAATATTCATCGATAGTACTTTCATTGATATTTTTGTCGATTCCAAACTGTTCTCCTCTTATACCATCAGATATTTCTGGTTTAGGTAATGTTTCTTCAACATTATTGGAAGTATCCTCCTTAAATATAAAATAACCTGCTGTTAGACCAACAATTATACTTATGATTGCAGTAATAGATATTATTAAAACTTTTTTCATACTATTCTCCTTTCAGTTTTTATTATAAACAAAAAATATTCATATAACAATCAACCAAGCGTTGATATGACTAAACGCTTGGTTGAGTTTGAAAAACATTTAATCCATACGCATGTGATCTATTATTTTAAATATTAATGCCAGCAGTAAAAGTATAGCAATTCCGATAATAAGTGAACCAAATAAAACAGAATCTCGCAATAACAATATTCCCAAAATGATTAAACCAATCAAAAAACTTATAGGTATTAGAGCAATAATTATCCTTAAAATTTTAGGAATCTTTTTATTAGGTAATGCTTCTATACTTCCATCAATTATTAATTCTAATATTAATTCAATAAAATCATCCATAATTTTTCTCCATCATTTAAATATATTTACTTGTTTCGAAATTATCGAAGAAATTAATTCTTAAAATTTTCTAAATCACTATAATATAAAATTTCTTTATTTTATGATTTAGCAAATTCAATTTCACTTTTAGTACTTTCCCCTATATATTTGTTAACATCTACTACTAGTATAGCATCAGCTAACTTTATTTTTTCTCTGTGTACTCGAGCAAACATTTCTTTTTCACTGGGAGTAACACTATAATTTTTATCAACAGGAAAAATTGAAGTAATAACAACATTTCCCTCCAATGTCATTTTTCTTGCTATACGTAGCATTTCATTTTGAAATTTTAAACTTCCACAAATTGTTATTACTTTCATTTTTACTTTCCTTTATCTAATTAGTATCTTACATTCTATCTCTTTATCTACTAAATCTGCAAAGCTGTTAGCATCTTCCTTGTTACCAACAATTAAACCATAATGAATTGGAACAGCAATTTGAGGTTTAATTTCATTGATAAGTTCTGCGGCTTCACTATAAGTCATTGTGTAAGTTCCGCCGATGGGAACGAAAGCAACATCACATTTAACTTGTCTATTTTCTTCAGTTATATCAGTATCACCGGCGATATAATATGTAGTTTGATCTAAGTTAACAATATATCCCACCCATTCATTAGATTTAGGATGAAAATTCTTGTTAGTGTTATATGCGGGGATTGTTTTAAAATTTATTCCCAATACACTATATTCTTCATTAGGGCTTACAACTATAATATGCTCTTTAGCAAAACCGAATTGTAATACCATATCTTCTAAATCTTTAGGTACAACTATAGTTGTATTATCTTTTATAACTTTACTTATGTCTTCTTCGGAATAATGATCATAATGACTATGCGTAATAAATATAATATCAGCTTCGTGATAATCTTTATTTATTTTAAAAGGATCAAAATAAATAATTAATCCTTTATTAAATCTAATACTACTATGACATAAAACTTCAATATTTTCTAACATTTTAAGTCCTCCATTATTTATAAGATTAGCATATATTAGCCAAATTTTCAACTAAGATGCCACTTTTCGCGGGGAAAGTTATTTTTGAATATTAAAAAAGCCAAACTCAATTAAGAGTTCAACCATAAGTTAAAACTCTATTCAAAAATCTATATTTTATCAATAATTTTATATTAAATATTATCGCAATAGCTATGTATCAAATTCATAATAATAGAAATAATTGGTATCTAAATCATAAAAAGCAATAGTAAAATTAAAGGAATATCTACTAAACAAATCTTTATCGCTGTGTTCATTTGTTACGCTATCGTGTCTATCTATAAATAAGTAATAACCATTTTCTATTTTGGGTATTCCATTTTTTTCAGCTAATTCATAGCCATAATACATATCACCTTTATAGCCGCCATACATAATCAATTTTAAATTTCTAGAAAGAGGTAACTCATTCCAATTAGTTATTTGACTTAAAATATCTTTATAACTATCCGAACAATCTGCTTTTACTATGCGTTCTCCATCTCCCAGGAATCCTCCATGAGTATCTTTATCTAACAAAATATTACAGCTTGAAATATCTAAATTAATTTCTTTTTTTATATATTCTGTGATTGGATAATTTTTACAAACAATGAAATAAAGTGTTGCAACAATTAGTAAAAATATAATTATAATTAAATATCGTTTCTTTTTCATAAATTTAACACCAAACAAACCTAATTTATTTACTCTTTAAGTATAGCACAAATATATTGTAAAAAGTTAAATTAAAAGTATAATTTTTATCTATCTTAATTTTAAAATACATGATATGATTTTATTAAGAGAGGAAGGATGATATTTTTTGAAAGTAAAATTAGATGATGTTTTAGAAGCCTTGGAAATAGCTAATAATGAAATTGATTGCTATTATAATCCAGAGAATGAAGAAATATTTTTATCAAATATTGGAGAGTTTAAAGATTTGAATGAAGATGAATTGGATGAATTGTTTGAAAAATCCATTATGTTACCAACTAGATATGATATAAATGAATATGAAATGATGGAAGAGTTTGCTGATACAATTGAAGATGTTCGTTTGCAAAATCAATTATATATTTCTTTAAATGGAAGTGGCGCTTTTAGAAGATTTAAGGATACTTGTATTAATTATAATATCATTGATGATTGGTATAAATTTAGAGATGAAAAATATAAGGATATTGCTATAAATTGGTGTCAAGAAAACAATATAAAATATAAATAGAGAACAAATTGCTCTCTATTTTATTTTAATAGGTATTGAATCAATAAATTTATTAATTTCTTAAATCAGTTAGACAAAATGCCGCATAAAGGGGGATGGATTTTATATTGTTTTCAAACCCAAAGTTTTTCATACTAATTCTAATACCATACGTTGGTTTATATTTTTCCATATAAATATTTAAACTCTTTGATTGTACCCTATCACTTGCTTTAACTTCAATAGGGATAATACCATCCTTTGTTGTAAGTAAAAAATCAATTTCAGCATCTCCCTTACTTTTCCAATAAATAAGAGGAATTTCCATTGTTGTTAATTCTTCAGCAATGTAATTTTCAGCAATTGCGCCTTTAAACATGAAGTTACTATCATTAATAATATCATTTACACCGATATCACAAATGCTATTTAATATACCTACATCACTATAATAAATTTTAAAGGTATCATTATTTAAATATGCTTTTAAAGGAATTTCTACTTTTTCTGTATTATAGCAACTTAATATCATTGCACCAGCATTTAACCAATCAAGGGCTGTTTCAAATTTTCTTTTGCTAGCATTTTCTTCAATTAATTTATATTGAAATTTTTTATTTTCTTTAGTAAGTTCTCGTGGTATGCTCATATAAACTTTTTCAATTTTAACACTTTCATTTTTGTTTATAGTATATTTATTCATATCACTAATATACATTTCAACAATTGTTTTTACAATATCTCTATTAAACTTGACAATATCTTGACCACATTCAATATAACTTTTAACTGCTTCAGGCATTCCTCCAACTATAAGATAGCGCTTATATAACATTAGGGCTTTTTCGTGTAAATCTTCAGCCATAGGAATCATGTTTTGATAATGATAATAAATCTCATCAATAAGCATTGTTTGATTAAGTGCTATTAAAAATTCTTTAAAACTCATAGGAAACATGTGTTCCATTTCTACTTTTCCTACTGGAAATGATGAATTAAATCTATTTAGCTTAACTCCTAGCAGTGATCCTGCACATATTATTTTATAATTGTTTGCACTTTCACAAAAATATTTTAATGATGTTATAAATCTTTCTGAAACTTGAACTTCATCAAAAAACATTATGGTATTATCAATATCAATAGTTTTTTCTAACCTTACTTCGATATTTTTTATTATTTCTTCTGGCTTTAGTGTATTTTCAAATATTTTTGCAATTTCAACATCTTTTTCTAAATTAAAATACAAATAGTTTTCAAAATTTTCTTTGCAAAATTTTTCAATGGTATATGTTTTGCCTATTTGTCTAGCCCCAATAATTATTAATGGCTTATTCATTCCACTAGATTTCCATACTTTTAATGTATTTTCAAATATTCTTTGCATATTTCTAACCTCTTTTCATTAAAATTTTAACATCATTTTAGAAAAAATGCAACTTTTTGGCACCACTTTTTAAACAAAAACGCAACTTTTTGGCACCACTTTTTGAGCAAAAATGCAACTTTTTGGCATCACTTTGCTAATTTGGTGCTATTTGGTATTTTTTATGACCTTTATAATCATATATAAAGACATTCCTAAATTACCTAAGGTTACTACTAAACCTAATATTCCTGTCATTCTTATTTTAAAACTTGAATCATCTCCAAATTCACTAATCATGGCAACATTTCATTTATTTCTTTAGTTTGAATTAAATTAACGAATATTTTTTCAGCGCCTTAGCATTGTTCATAATGTTAAAGAATTTGGTGCAAATAAAGTACAAGAATAATAGATCAACTTTTTATGCGAATTATTTGGACATCTATGATTTAGCAGAAAAAGTTGTTAAAAGAATTGAAGAAGATGTATTTTCTTTATATAAAGAAGAACGAGAAACTAAAAATAATTCACACAATTATTTAAAAAGATAACCAATTATTTTATAAAATTTATTTTAAATTAAATATGAATAAATATTATATATTTACGGAATATGCAAAAATTATGTTTGATGATAAATATATCGATTACCATATTGAATTTTTTATGGCTGGCTTAAACGCTATTATCAAAAAATGGTTAAATAATGGCTGCCTTGAGTCTCCAGAAGAAATAAATAGGATTTTGCAAGATGAATATAAACATATAGTTATTAATAAATAGAAAAAAGAATACAATCAGGTATTCTCTTTTAGTCTATAGTAAATTCTACATAAAAGTATTCTCTATCTTCTTCAGTTGCTTCCCTTTCAATGTATGGTATAAAGTATTTTACAATACGGTACTCTCCACTTTCAAGTGCTCCATAACAATATTCCCAATTGATATTAA
>CALVVJ010000020.1 GCA_944363835.1 uncultured Bacilli bacterium
AATAATTTAAAAGGAATAATAAAAAATATTGAAGAAACTGAAAATTCAATGTGGTTTTCACTTGAAGTTAATAAAAATGCAATAAATAGTATATTTATTCCTGAAGATATACAACTAATTGAATGTGATAACGATGATAAAATAATAATTAGATTTAATGTGAATGAATTTAGAGATAAGGATGATGATGAGAATGAATATGATCATATTATTCCTTTCAATCTATCATACGCAATATCGATTCATAAAGCACAAGGACTTGAATATGATAGTGTTAAAGTAGTTATTACTTCAAATGTTGAAGATAGAATTACAAAAAATATTTTTTATACTGCAATCACAAGAGCAAAAAAACATTTAAAAGTATATTGGAGTCCGGATAGTCAAGAGAAAATTTTTAATGGTTTTGATAAGAAAGACAGTACAAGAGATTTAGGAATATTGAATCAAAAGATAAAAAATACAGTATTATAGTTATTTGTTGCCTATTGTGTTGGATTAAATTTTTTGGATTCATTTAGTATAGCCAACGCTATACTTTTTTGATACAATAATGCAAGTGATTGATATGGATGAATTAAAGAAATATGGTAGAAACATTTTAATTAATGATTATGAAGCAAGTGTACTTTTGAAATACAATATTGATGTTACTAAATGTAATTCAATTGATGAAGTATTACTATTAGTTGATAGAGTAGATGATGATTTAACTGATGAAGAGTACGATGAATTAGATTATGTAGCAGGCACACTTGCAGAGAGAAAATATTATATGGAGACTAACAAATGAAGAGATGTTTTTGGGTAAATATGGATAATCCTTTGTATGTTAATTATCATGACAACGAATGGGGAGTTCCTAAGTATGATGATCATGAATTATATGAGTTATTAATACTAGAAATGTTTCAAGCGGGGCTTTCTTGGGAGACAGTATTAAACAAAAGGGAAAATTTTAGAAATACTTTTGATAATTTTGATTGGAACAAAATAGTAAATTATGATGAAGATAAAATAAATGAATTAATGCAAGATAAAGGAATAATTCGTAATAGAAGAAAGATTGAAGCAACGATTAATAATACTAAAATTTTTATGGATATTCAAAAAGAGTATGGAAGTTTTGCAAATTTTATATGGCAGTTTACTGATAATAAGGTATTATATTTAGATATTAGTATTACCCATAATGAACTATCGGATAATATTTCTAAAATATTAAAGAAAATGGGTATGAAGTTTGTAGGTACTACAATAATTTATTCTTACTTACAAGCAATCGGCGTTATTAATAGTCATGAAGATACTTGCTTTAAAGGAGTAGGTAATGGATAGAATTAATGGCTTTATTGATGTTGATAAGTTATTAGATATACCAAGAAAAGAAATATATGATGTAACTGAATTACTTAAGTTTATACTAAAAAATAATAATACTGTAAAAATTTGCAAACGAAGAATGAATGCTCAATTTGTTTTTAGTTTTGATTATAATGGCGAAACATATTATTTTAAATTTGATTCTTTAGTTAATCCTTACAATGAATTAATGTTTTATTATCTAGCATTAGATATGGGTATCGATAGTGTTTCTTATGATATAGCAAAACTAGGTGTATATGAAGGAGTAATTTCTAAGAATTTTAAGGAAAAAGGGGCTAAATATATTTCAGGTAGGAAGATATTAAATATAAATCATGGCCAAGATTTTAATAAATATAATACTCTTTATGATATTTGGGCAGATTTAGAAGATTACTTTAAAGATAGAAGTGATAGGCAGGATATTGTTGCTAAGTTGATGGATAAATTAATTCGTATTTTTATCTTTGATTTACTTATTGGTCAAGAAGATAGACATCCAGATAACTGGGGAATAGTAAAGTATCCTAATGGTGAGGTTGATTTGCAAATTAATTTAGATAATTCAAGAGGTTTAGTGGATCACCCAATTATGGTTAAACATCAACTTAGAATGGATCAGGATTTTATGTTTACGGAAGATATGATAGAGAAATTTCAAATTGTTAGCAGTGATGAATTTAGTTCAATACTTCCAAATTATTTATGGGTAATAAGTAGAGAAAATATATTAAAAACTTTTGCAAAAATTGAAGCACAAACAGGTACATTAATGCCAGAAGAATTAAAAAATGAATATTTGAACAAATTTGAAATATATTATGATTTTTTTGATGATTTGTTAAGTGATCTTCGAATGGGAAGATAATTGTCAATAAATCTTACTATAACTTGTCTAATTTAGGAAAATCTCTTATAATTGTAGTGAGGTAAAATAAAATGAATGAAGAAATAATTAGTAAAGTTAGTAAAAAAATAAATTTAAAAGAATATCAAATCAAAAATGTTATTGGTTTGTTAAGTGAAGGGGCAACAATTCCTTTTATTGCTAGATATCGTAAAGAAGTAACTGGCAATTTAAATGAAGAAGAGTTACGTTTAATTGAAACAGAATATAATTATGCGGTGAATTTACAAGCAAGAAAAGATGATGTTAAAAGGTTAATTGATGAAAAAGGAATGCTTACACCAGAACTTATTAAAGCAATCGATGAAGCAACTAAATTAAGTGAAGTTGAAGATATTTATACACCATTTAAGGAAAAGAGAAAGACTAAAGGTACGGAAGCAATTAAGATGGGACTTGAACCTTTAGCGAAGATTATCATGACACTTCCTAATAAAACTAGAGAAGAAGTTGCCAAAGACTACCTAAATGATCAAGTTAAGACTGTTGATGAAGCGATGATGAATGCGGGATATATTATTGCTGATTGGATAAGTGATAAACCAAAATATCGGAAGTATCTTAGAAATTACTATTGGTATAATGGGGTAGTTAAGGGAAAAATAAAGAAGAATGCTGAAGACCCAAATAAAGTTTATGAAATATATTATGACTTTGAACAAAAGATTATGAACATGAAACCACATCAAACGTTAGCTATTGCTCGGGCTGAAAAAGAAAAGGTCGTAACTTATAGTTTAAGTGTCGATAGTAAAAAAGTATTAGAATACTTACATGATGAAGTAATTGGTAATAAAAAAAGTCCATTAGTACCTGATATGGAAACATATATTGAAGATGCTTGGAAGAGACTTTTAGAACCTAGTTTAGAGAGAGATATCAAAGCAGAATTATATGATAAGGCTAGTGAATTTGGTATTAATGAATTTGGTAACAATTTGGAAAATTTACTTCTTACTCCACCAATTAAAGGTTGTGTGGTAATGGGCTTTGATCCAGCATTTAGAACTGGTTGTAAGCTTGCGGTGTTATCACCAACTGGTGAAGTTCTAGAAATTGGAGTAATATATCCACATGAACCTAAAAAAGAAGTCGATATGGCTGAGAAAATTATGCTTGCCTTAATGCAAAAACATGGAGTTAAGATTATTGCTATTGGTAATGGAACAGCATCAAGAGAAAGCGAAGCATTTGTGGCTAATCTTATAAAAAAATATAATTTGGATGTTAAATATGTAATAGTTAGTGAAGCTGGGGCTAGTGTCTATTCGGCTTCACCTTTAGCAAAGAAAGAATTCCCAGATTATTCAGTTGAACAAAGAAGTGCTGTAAGTATTGGAAGAAGATTACAAGATGCTTTATCGGAACTTGTTAAAATTGACCCTAAAGCAATCGGAGTGGGGCTTTATCAACATGATTTAAAACAAAAGGAACTTGATGAAGAACTAGGATTCGTAGTAAGTAAAGTAGTTAATAAAGTAGGAGTAAACCTAAACAATGCTAGTGAAAGTATCTTAAACTATGTTTCGGGTCTTAGCAAAAGTATTATCAAAAAAATTCTTGATTATCGTAAGAAAAAAGGAACTATTAAATCTCGTGAGGAATTAAGAAATATTGAAGGTAATGAGAAAGCGTTTGAACAATCAGCAGGATTCTTGCGAATATTTAATGGTGATAATCCTTTGGATAAAACTAATATCCATCCAGAAGATTATGAATTAGTTAACAAAATTTTACAAGATAACAATATAGAAGTTGCCAAAGTTGGAACTCTTTATATGAAAGAAAGAATTGATGCTTTAAATAAAAATGAAGTGATGAATAAGTATAATATTTCAGAAGAAAAATGGGATTTAATTAAAAATAATTTAGTTAATGGTGTAATAGATCCACGGGATGAGGTAAAGCAAATGACTTTACGTAGTGATATTCTTACGATTGATGACTTGGAACTTGGGATGAGTTTAGAAGGAACCGTGCGTAATGTTACAGCATTCGGAGCGTTTGTTGACATTGGTTTACATGATGATGCTTTAGTTCATATATCTAAGATGAGTAAAGAATTTGTCAAACATCCAAGCGAAATATTAAAAGTTGGAGATATTATAAACGTTTATATTTGTGGCATTGAAAAAGAAAAAGGCCGCGTTAGTTTATCGTTAATTGAGGAGTAGTATGAAATTAATTTTAAATATAATTACAATTGGTTTAGTTTTCTTGTTTATGGCTGGTGCTTTCTTGCTTCTTATAAATAAAACTTTTATTTATGAGACATATAAAGAAGATGTAATGACTGGTGAAGGTATTCCAATAAGTAGATTTATGTATTATCAAGAAACTAATAATTCAGGGTCTATTTTTATTACACCTTTAAGTGCTAATTATTTGAATACCTATCGTAGCAATTATTTAAATGATTTAGAGCAATGTTACGGAGAGTATTATTGGGATGAAGATAATACTATTACTATTACTAAGTATCAAGTTATTGATAATAGTTATTATCGAAGTGTCAATATTGCTTTTGTTGAAGATAATTATTGCAGTGATGAATATATCTTAAGTGATATGTGGGTATATGAATATAATAATGTAAGTGATTATGTTGATGGGGACATTTCGCAAGTTGCAATGAATGCCTTAATTAATACAGTTTATTCGGCGGTAAGAGTAAGTGATCCCGTAATAGATGATAGTTACGAAAAACAAATTAATTTGGTAATTACTTGTAGTAATTTAGATGGAGAATATACTTTAACATTTAGTGATTTTAGTGATAGTGAATTATTAATAGTAAAAGAAGATAGTAAAGGTAGACAATTTGCGGTATATGAAATAGCTGATGTAGTTAATTATTTAAAAAATTTAGGCTAGTAAATAAATTATAGTTAGTTTATAATGGTACTTAAGGAGGAAGTTATGAAATCTTTTAGTTTAAAAAATATAAAAGGCCTAATTTTATATACAATTGTTATTTTATTTGCTTTTATTTATATTAAAGATATTATTAATATTTTGGGCTATATTATTAAATTATTTATGCCTTTTATTATTGGGTTAGGTGTAGCATTTGTTTTAAATGTTTTAGTAAATGTTGTGGAAAAAAAGTGGCTTAAAAATTGGAAAGCATCAGCGATGACGAAGAGAGCTGTTAGTTTAATTGTGGCTTTGACAATGGTAATAGGCTTCTTTGTATTTTTGTTATTTTTAATAATTCCTAATTTGCAAAATACCATAGCTATATTTGCGGATAATATTCCAGCTTATACGAAAAATTTACAGGAATTACTCAATAGTTTAGGAATTGATACAAATATTATTAATGAAATATCAGAAGTATTTAAATCTTTAGGGGATAGTGCTAGTAATTATATTGTTGAAAATAGTAATCAAGTTTTAGAAACTACTTTAGGAATTGCGACGAATGTCGTTACAGGTTTTATTAATGTTACTATTGGTATAGTTTTTGCTATTTATTTCTTGGCTCAAAAAGAGAAAATAAGTGGTCAAGTAGATAATTTAATGCATGCTTATTTGCCAGAAAAAATAATTGTTAAAATTCAAGATATTGCATCATTATCTAATAAAATATTTTCTAATTTTGTTGGTGGTCAATGTATTGAAGCAATAATTATCGGATTCTTATGTTTCTTAGGAATGCTTATTTTACGTCTTCCTTATGCTTCGACGATTTCTGTTTTAGTTGGTTTTACGGCTTTAATACCAGTGTTCGGAGCATTTATTGGAACTATTATCGGAGCGTTTTTAATATTTATGATTAGTCCTTTGCAAGCCTTAATATTTATAATATTTATTTTGGTTTTACAACAACTTGAAGGAAACTTAATTTATCCAAAGGTTGTTGGAAAATCAGTGGGACTTCCAGGTATTTGGGTACTTGTGGCTGTAACTATTGGAGCAAGTATTAATGGTGTTTTAGGAATGCTATTAAGTGTGCCAATTGCATCAATTATTTATAGTACGATGGCTACTAATATTAGATATCGTTTAAAAGAAAAAAATTTAGGCAATAAAAAAGCACAAGTTTAGTCTTGTGTTTTTTTGGTAAAGCGACATCAAAGGCAAAATGCCTTTAGTAAAAATATGAAAAAGGGATGTCGCTTTACAAGTTTTATTATAGCAAAAATTTATTTTAAGTCAATTAATTTTGTGTAAATTTTGTAAAAAGTACTAATTTATGTTAAAATATAGCAAGTTTTTTAAAAAGGACAAGGCCTTTGCTATGATTGGCTTAAATTAATGAGAATAAAATAAAGTAAATGGAAAGAAGGTGGAAATATTGAAAACTGAAGATTTTCCAATGTTAAAACAAGATATTATTTATTTAGATAATGGAGCAACTACTTTAAAACCACAAGTAGTTATCGATAAAATGACGGAATATTATGAGAAATACAGCGCTAATGCTCATCGGGGAGATTATGATATATCATATAAAGTCGATATGGAATTTGAAAATGCCCGGGATTTAGTGGTTAATTTTATTAATGTCCGTGAGAAAGAAGAAGTGGTTTTTACTAGTGGAGCGACGGAATCTTTAAATATGATTGCAACTGGTTTTTTTGCTAATTTGTTAGAACCAGGAGATGAAATATTAATTACTACTACAGAACATGCTTCAAATGTTATGCCTTGGTTTAGATTGGTTAACGATTGTGGTTGTGTTTTAAAATTTATTCCTTTAGATGATAATTTACATGTAACTATTGATAATGTTAAAAAAAGCATTACGCCAAGGACAAAGTTAATTGCTTTAGCACAAATTACCAATGTTATTGGGGATGTTCGTCCGATAAAAGAAATTTGTAAGTTGGCTCATGAAAATGATATTTTTGTAGTTGTAGATGGTGCGCAAAGTGTACCACACATGAAAGTTGATGTTCAAGATTTAGATGTCGATTTTCTAGCTTTTTCGGGACATAAAATGTTAGGACCAACGGGTATTGGTATTCTATATGGCAAAAAAGAATTGTTGGAAAGCTTAGAACCTATTAATTTAGGTGGTGGAATGAATGAATCATTCGACAGTCCTAGTGAAATGTATTTAAAAGAATTACCGACAAGACTAGAAGCAGGAACACCAAATATTGCTGGAGCAATTGGATTAGGAGCAGCAATTGAATATATAAATAAAATAGGTTTAGATAAAATTCATGAAAGAGAAGTTCATTTAAGAGAGTATCTAATTGATAAGTTAGTACGTATTCCGCACATAGATATTATCAACTTGGAAGCGGATAGTGGAATTGTAGCATTTAATGTCGATGGAATATTTTCACAAGATGTAGCATATTATTTAAATAAATATAATATTTGTGTTAGAGCGGGAAATCATTGTGCAAAGTTGGTTAAAAATGCAACAGGAGTAACTAATTCTCTGCGAGTAAGTTTATATTTTTATAATACAGAAAGAGAAATTGATGAATTAGTGGAACTTTTAGGTGATAAGGATAAAATCATAAGAGAGATGATATAAATGGATAAAAGAGAAGTAATAATGGATCATTATAGTAATCCTAGAAATAGAAAAAGAATAAATGATAGTAGTTATTTAGTAGAAAATACTAGTAATTCTTCTTGCATTGATAATTTAGATATTTATGTAAAATTTCAAGACGATAAAATAGAGGATATAGCCTTTGAAGGGGAAGCTTGTGCTATAAGTATTTCTTCTGCTTCGATTATGACTAGTAATTTAAAAGGCAAAACTGTTGAGGATGCAATCACTTATATCACCAATATGGAGGCTATGCTCAATGATAAAGAATATAATTCTAATGTTTTAAAAGAAGCAGTGGTTTATGAAGATACCAAAAACACTAGTCGTAAGACTTGTGCTTGGCTTCCTTATGCTGCTCTAAAGAGAATATTAGAAAATTATAAATAGTATTTTTTCATAAATATCTTGGCAAAAAACTAGATTATGTGATATATTATATACACAGACGCAGATAAAGGATAAGTAATTATACGGAAATTCAAAAGAGATTTAGTGGTTGGTGGAAACTAAAATTGGAAGTATAATGAATCTACCTTTGGAGTTGGATTTAATAAATCCCGGAGAAAACCGTTATCGAAAATGAGTTAAATAAAGGGTGGTACCGTGCTTTTATGCACTCCTTGGGTATCATCCTTTTTGTTTATTTTGGGGTGATGAATTTGATTGATATGCATTATGATTTATTATCAATTTTGTATTATTCATATTTACGTAATGATTTTAAGTATGTAAAAGAATTGCAAAAATACTTTAATGATAATAATGTTAGGGGGTTAATTGCTAATTTGTATTTTATGAGTGAAAGAGAAATGGCTCAAGAAATGATGGGTAAAGCAATAGATGTGGTAGAAATGTTTAAGGTGTCCACAGAGTTGTTTAAGAAGTATTTTCCTAATATTGATGTTGTATTTAGCATTGAGGGTTGTGATTATATAAAAGATATTAAGGAATTAAAACAACTTTATGATTTGGATCTTAGAAGTATCTTGCTGGTTTGGAATAATAAAAATAAGTATGGAAGTGGAGCTAAAGCTACTGGAGGCTTAACTGAAGAAGGCAAAAATTTTATAATTGAAGCTATCAAGTTAGGAATTACTATAGATTTATCACATATGAATAAAGAGACTTTTATTGATACTGTCGATTTACTTAAAGATGCTAAAAAGAATGGGCTTAATCCTAAAGTGATAGTAAGTCACTCGAATGTAGCAGATTTATATAGTCATCCTAGAAATATTACGGAAAATCAAATAAGCAGTTTGAGTGAATTTAGTCCAGTGATTGGTCTTGTTAGTTATGCGATGTTTTTAACAAAAGAAGAGGAAGATACGGAAGTGTTAAAACATAAGTATTTGGAGCATATTAAAAGGGTAGTAGAAATATTGGGCATTGATGCCGTGGGAGTATCAACGGATGATATGGGGTACGATAATGTCTTGTTTGATAATCCAGTGGAAAAAATAATATTGCCATATGAAAAGTTAAAAGATGAATTAACTAAATTGTTAAAAGAAGAATTTAGTGAAGAAGAAATAGCTAAAATATTATATTTAAATATTAAAAATAAATTATTTAGGGAGGAAGAAAAATGATAGATATTAAATTGATTAGAGAAAATAGAGAATTAGTAAAGGAAAATATTAAGAAAAAATTTCAAGATGAAAAGTTAGGTTTAGTTGATGAAGTTTATGAATATGATAAGACTTATCGGGAATATAAGTTGGAAGGTGATAACCTAAGAGCTAAGAGAAATGATTTGAGTAGTCAAATTGGTGGTTTAATGCGGGAAGGTAAGAAGAGTGATGCTGAAAAGATAAAGAGTCAAGTAAGTGAAATAAATAACCAAATCGATGATTTGGAAGCAAAAGAAGCAAGACTTGAAGAAGAAATAAAAAATAGAATGATGGTCATTCCTAATATAATTGATTCAAGTGTTCCAATTGGGAAAGATGATTCAGAAAATGTTGAAAATGAAAAATTTGGCGAACCAGTAGTTCCTGATTATGAAATACCATATCATGCAGAAATTATGGAATCATTTAATGGTTGGGATAAAGAATCAGCAGGAAGAACAAGCGGAAATGGGTTTTATTATCTAATTGGAGATATAGCAAGACTTCATAGTGCAATGCTTTCTTATGCAAGAGACTTTATGATCGATAAAGGTTTTACTTATTGTATTCCCCCATTTATGATTCGTAGTGATGTTGTTACGGGTGTTATGTCTTTTGCGGAAATGGATGCGATGATGTATAAAATTGAAGGAGAAGATTTATATTTAATTGGTACTAGTGAACACTCAATGATTGGAAGATTTAAAGATCAAATTATTAAAGAAGACACACTTCCAATTACAATGACTTCTTATTCTCCATGCTTTAGAAAAGAAGTAGGGGCTCATGGTATTGAAGAACGAGGTATTTATCGGGTTCATCAATTTGAAAAACAAGAAATGATTGTTATCTGTGAACCAAGTGATTCAATGGAATGGTATGAAAAAATGTGGAAATATACTGTCGAATTATTTAGAAGTTTAGATATTCCAGTTAGAACATTAGAATGTTGTAGTGGTGATTTAGCGGATCTAAAAGTTAAATCTTGCGATGTCGAAGCATGGAGTCCAAGACAACAAAAATATTTTGAGGTAGGATCTTGTTCAAATCTTGGAGATGCTCAAGCAAGACGACTAGGAATTAGAACTAAGGGGGAAAAAGGAACATACTTTTTACATACTTTAAATAATACAGTGCTTGCCTCAAGTAGAGCAATGATAGCTTTGCTAGAAAATAATTATCAAAGTGATGGTAGTGTATTAATACCTAAAGTATTACAACCATATATGGGTGGGATAGAAAAGTTAATTCCTAAAAAGTAGTATGATAACGATTGAAGCTTTAATAGGATTTTATACAATTAATTTTATTTCTACATATGCAATTAGATGTCATGTAATTAATAAGAATGTCGATGACTTTTGTGATATGGCAAAAGAAAAGGGGATTCCTGATGACTTTAAAGACTATATGGTTAGAAAACTTGATAAAAAGCCTACATGGTATGATTATGTACCAGTAGTTAATATTATTTTGGCTCTTAAGGATTGGGTAAATCGTAAGAAAGATATGGAATTATTGGAAGATGATATGAAACATTTTGAGAATCAATATGGTCCGATAGAACAATTTGTAACCAATCATCAAAATGATCAAGATAAAGTAGAAGTGCAATATAAAGAATATTATGTGGGATATTTTTTAGGAAGCAAACCAGTTGTCATCTATTTTAAATACGATGGTGATACTAATATTATCGTTAGTGAAGATAGCGCATCAACATTTAAAAGTTTAGATGATCAAACCCAGGCGGATACCCTTATGAGCATTTTATATAGCATTTATTTGGGTTCACGAGAATTTATTAGGTGTATGAGTATTTCGGAAGTTTTTACGGAAACGATGGTGGAAACTTTAGTCAATACATTTGAAAATAATAATTTAGGATTTGTAATTGAAAGAGAACAAGAAAAAGGCTTAACGAGGCGTAAACCGCAATAAGTCTTTTTCTAATGTAAAGTTTTGTAAAGGCAAATTGTGACGAATTTTTTGGTGTTTTGTCTAGTTTTGACTACTTTTGTCGAAGTTGTTGCAAATTAAAAAAATGCTGGTAGAATGGTGGATGAAAGCGGGTTTTGGTAAAAAAATATACAATTTGTTTTTAATACTTTTTTCTATCCTAAACGCTCCTATTTCAGTTTTCGGAGTATAAATACACAACCTTTCTACACAACTTTATTTCACACTCATCAAAATTCCGCTTTCACATTTTTTGATAGTGTGTTAGAATAAGGTTTTGAAAGCGAGTGATGTAAATGCATAAGCCTGATTTATGTGTAGCTAAGAATAGAGAAAAAGTTAAAATAAATTATGTAAATTTGGATTTAGATATAAAACCTGTTTTTAAAGGTAAAAAATATTTTCTTAGAACCTATGGTTGTCAAATGAATGTTCATGATTCTGAAGAAATAAGATATTATTTGGAACAATTAGGTTATAGTCACTCAGATGTATTAGAAGATGCAGATATTGTAGTTTTAAATACTTGTGCTATAAGAGAAAATGCTAAAGATAAAGTATTTGGTTATTTAGGTAGATGTAAACACTTAAAGAAAACTAAGAAAGATTTGATAATTTGTTTATGTGGGTGCCTTACTGAGCAACCTAGCGAAATTGAAGCAATTATGAATAAACATAAATATATCGATATTGTAATTGGTACGCATAATTTAAGTGATTTACCGAAACTTATTGTGGATGCTAATGGTAAACAAAATATTGAAGTATATTCTAATAGTGATAAAGTTACAGAAAATATTAAGTATAGTAGGGATTCTAAAATATCTGCTTGGATAAATATTCAACTAGGATGTGATAAATTTTGTACTTATTGTATAGTTCCTTATACTAGAGGACGTGAGAGAAGTAGGAAAATGGAAAACATTTTAAAAGAAGTACAAGAATTAAAAAATGCCGGTTATAAGGAAATTACTTTATTGGGACAAAATGTCAATGCTTATGGGAAAGATTTGGATTTAGGGTATGATTTTGCAACATTATTAGAAGAAACAGCGAAAATAGGTATTCCACGAATTAGATTTGTTACTAGTCATCCTTGGAATTTTACGGATAAAATGATCGATGTTATTGCAAAGTATCCTAATATTATGCCATATGTTCATTTGCCTATTCAGTCTGGTAGTGATGCGATACTTAAGAAAATGAATAGAAGATATACAGTAGAAGAATATAAACAGTTATTTGATACTATTAAGGAAAAAGTTCCAGGTGTTAGCATTACTACTGATATTATTGTAGGATTTCCTAATGAAACTAAAGATGATTTTGAACGTACTTTGGATATAGTAAATTATTGTAAGTTTGATGGGGCATTTACTTTTATTTTTTCACCAAGAGTGGGAACTGCTGCAGCTTTGATGGAAGATAAAATAACACTAGAAGAAAAAGAAGAAAGATTACATATTTTAAATGAATTAGTAAATAAATATTCTTTAGAAAATAATAAAAAATATGAAGGGAAAGTTGTTGAAGTATTAGTTACAGGACCTAGTGATAAAGGCGAAGATAAGGTATGTGGCTATACAGATACTATGAAGTTAGTAAATATTATAGGTTCTAAAGATTTAATAGGTAAAATAGTTAAAGTAAAAATAACAGAGGCTAAGAGTTTTAGCTTAGATGGGGGTGTAGTTAGTGATTAAACATGTTTTTATAGTTAATGTTAATGCGAATGCTAAAAGAACTTTGAATAAGGTTGAAGAAATTCAAGATATTTGTAAATCTTTAGATGTTAATTATGAATTTTTTGTAACTAGATCAAAAGAAGAGACGATGTTTATTGCCAAACAATTCAAAGATGAATTTTGTGTTGTTTATGCTGTCGGGGGAGATGGCACAGTTAATACGATTTTGAACTCCATTATGGGAGGTCAAGCCTATTTAGGAGTTGTGCCATTTGGTTCAGGAAATGATGTTTTTAGAAGTTTAAAAGATGAAGATAAGACAATTACAGAATGTAATGTCATGAAAGTTAATGACTTATATTGTTTAAATATTTTTAGTGTTGGTTTAGATGCTGAGATTTGTGCAGCAGCAGAAAAAGCCAAGAAATTAGGAATTCCAAGGAATCAAATTTATGAAGTGGGGATGCTTTATACATTTTTTAAACATAAAAATGAACCGATGTTTATCGATATTGATGGAGTGCACTTTTATGATCCAAGAATGTCAATGGTAACTGTTTGTAATGGACGGTATTATGGAAATGGGTATGAAATTGCTCCGGGAGCTGATATTACGAGTGATAATGCCGATGTTTATATGGTAGCTGGTTTATCTAAATTGACAATGCCAGGATTTTTAAAAGCAGTTAAGAATAAAGATCATGAAAAGCATTTGACTAAGGCTACAGGAAGAAACGTACAAGTGTTAACTAATGAACCAGTTGTAGCTAATATCGATGGTGAAATCGTAGTTGATGAGGAATTTAATATCGATACTGCTGCCGGTAAAATAAATGTTGTCAAAAATGATCGAGTATTAAGTTTAGTTAGAAGATTAGGAGATAAGTCCTAATTTTTTAATATATAAATATTTCTTTTGATGCTATCATCTAAGTATAAAGGTTTTAGTATTTGCCAACCGAACTTTTCGTATAAGTTTTGGTGTCTTGTATGTAAGTATAAAGTTTTAATGTTTAATTTATCCATATAAGTGGGGATAGTATTTATTAAAAATCTGCCATATCCTTGATTGCGATATTCTTCTTTTATAAAAACATTAGCTAACCACGGTGTATATGAAGTAGCATCATTATCATGTTTTAGTATTTGATAAAAACCAATTAGTTCATTATCTTTTAATAAAATAATGGTAATGGGATAAGTTTTATTGTTAATGCCATTTATGATGTCACTTGTAATATCCTTGTTAATTAATGGTTTTAAGGCAGTAGCTATTTCCTTAATATAAGGACTGTTTATATCATTTAAGATGTTTGTAGTAAGCATATTATCACCACAAATATTATAATATATATTGCTAGTATTATAAATAATTTGGTATACTATTAGTACAAAAGGAGAGGAATATTATGAAATGTCCAGTATGTAAAGATGTAACTTTATTAATGTCTGAAAAGAAAGGGGTAGAAATTGATTATTGCCCTGAATGCCGTGGTATTTGGTTAGATAGGGGAGAATTAGAAAAGATTATCGGACAAGAAGAATCAAGAGAAACTAAAGAAGTAACTAAAACTAAAGATAAAAATAATAAAAAAGAAAAAAAAGAATCTTTTCTCATGGAAATATTTGAAATGTTTGGAGAATAATTGAGGTAGTTTATATATAAAATATGCTTTTTTATGACTTTAGCTATGATTTATGCTACAATTTAAGTACTCAATGACCAAGTGTTATATGAGTCCTGGAGACGCAACTATTTATTAGTTGCGTTATCCGTTTGTACTATATAAAAAAGGGGATGTTAGAAAATAGATAATTTACTTTCTAACATCCCCTTTATCATTTGTAAAGTTCGAGTATGTTTGAATAAATATGAGTAAATTTTTTATAGATATATAACCGATAAATTGTAATTTATATTGTTGATATTATAAAGGCAATGAATGCTATAATCATACACCAAGCGCACAATAATAGGTTTCTATTATTGTTTTGTTTATATTTGTAAAAATAAACAACTGCTGTAAATCCAAATAGTAAAGTTGTATAACCAAAACATTCCATATCTTTAATAAGAGAATATATAATAATAATAATAATAATGGCAATTGCTACTAATATAAATATAGTTCCAATAGTTATACTTTTATAGTGATTAAATTCAGATAATTTTATAATATTTTCTTCTGATTTTTCTTTTACCTTATCTTCTGGTATTTTTTCTCCTGATAAAATATCATTTACACTAACGCCAAGTATTTCACTTAATTGTTTTAAAAGTGACATATCCATTAAGCAGATTCCTCTTTCCCATTTACTAACTGCATTTTTGCTTATGTTTAATTTTTCTGCTAATTGTTCTTGAGTTAGTTTTTTTTCTTGCGACAGTCTGCAATAAATTGACCTATTTTTACTTTGTCCATACTTATCACCTCTACATTAACAATTTAACATAAAAATTCTTTCTATTCCACATACCATAGGTTTATTTTGAAAAAAACATACCTATGGTTTACTTACAAAGTACTATTTGTTATTTAGATGATTATATCATCTGTTTTTAAAATAAAAAACTAGATATTTCTATCTAGTAAAATTCAATTGGTAGCGACGAGTGGATTCGAACCACCGACCTGTCGGGTATGAACCGAATGCTCTAGCCAACTGAGCTACATCGCCATGAAATTCATTAATAATATATCATAGTTGTTTCTTTTTGACAATACTTTTTAAACGAAATTTAAGATATATGTAAAAATTACTTTTGGCTTCTGTAACATTTTTTTAATACTAATTTAGCATTATAACTAGATAATAGGGCTTGATAGTCATCTTCTTTCTTAGTTATTTGGACATTATTTAAGTGAATTAATATTTTGGTAATAATATAGAATAGGTAGTCGTTTAATTCACTTCCTTTAAATCCTTCTAGAAAATATGGATTTTGTTCCCAATTAGGAATGTAAGCACTTAGTATTTGAAACACTAATTCAGCCATTTCTTTTTTATTTTCAATTTTCGGATTTTTTAAAATATTATATATTCTTTGATAAACTAATTTAATAGTTATAGCATCTAGTTCAGATTGGTATTCTTCAAGTAAGTGGGATTGCTTAAATTTTTCTTGCATAGATGATGTAGCACTTAATAAGCCTTTTAAACCATCAACTTTTAATATATCTAATCCTGTAGCAGAAGCACTGCTTTCGTGCATACGGTAATTATAAATTAAGTCGTTAGTGTGAAACATTAGTCTTTTATTAGCAAGAGCATGATAAACAAATTCCAAGTCTTCATAAACTTTTTGATGGCTAGTTCCTTGGAATAATTCTATAGAATCATTTGAAAATATTTTGTCCCAAAAGGTACATGTTGTATTACTAAGTTCTTTTTTGTCTTTGGCAAAGTCAATAGTAGTTTTATCCCATTTTCTACTATTAAAAGGAATAGGACAATTTGGAAGAAATACAGTTGTTCTTCCATTACCAATTTTATAGCCATTATCTTGCATAGCATGGCATAAAGATACATAATTTTTAATATTGACGGTATCATCACTATCAACAAAAGAAAAGAATGGTGTATTAACAAATTTTAGGCATTCTTGTCTAGCTGACATTACTCCTTGATGCGGGCTATGAATGATGGTGAAATTTGGTTTGTCATGACAATATTCTTCAACAATTTTAGATAAATCGTCGGTAGATCAACCATCAATGTTAACAATAACATTGATTTCAGGATGATTTAAACTATCTAGACAATTTTTTACATATTTAGCACTATTGTATACTGGTACTATTGCTGTTAATATTTTTTGCATATAATCGCCTTCTTTAATTGCTTGTTATTATATATTATTAATTATACATAATCAATGTTTTTTTAAATTTGTCGAAAAATGTCAAAAATATGATAATTACTAATTGAAAATTTTTATTTTTTTTGTTACTATTAATATCTTTTCTTTGACAGCAAAATTGAGCAAAGCCAGGTACATACTGAGTTTGCTCAATTTTTAATTGTTGTGTAATAAAGATAATTTTCTAAAAATTTAAAATTTTTTTAATTTGTGATAAAGTTAAGTATTTATGGGATAAATCGAGATTAAAAATTTTTTCTAAATCTTTAATAACATCATTTCTAAAACTTTGTAAATAAATGTTATGTTCTAAATTAGTACTTGTATATTTTACTAA
>CALVVJ010000021.1 GCA_944363835.1 uncultured Bacilli bacterium
AAGAAAAAAATAGAAAAAAATACCATTCCAGAAATATCTGTAGTAATGTCTGTTTATGAAAGGTATACATATTTAAAAGAAGCCATAACCAGCATTTTAAACCAAACATATCAAAATTTTGAATTAATTATTGTGGTAGAGAAGAGTCCTAAGCAAAAAGAAATAAACGATTTTTTAAAGAAAATGAAAGATGATAGAATCATAATAATTAATAATGAAGAAAAATTGGGATTTGCTAAATCTTTGAATGTAGGTATGAAAAATGCCCGTGGAAAATATATTGCCAGAATGGATGATGATGATATTTCGTTACCATCAAGATTTGAAAAACAATATAATTTCCTAGAAAATAATCCTGACATAGATATATTGGGTACTGCTGTAAAACAGTTTATGAATAAACATGATATATATTATCCTGAAACTGATCCAGAAAAGATAAAAACATATACTCTTATTAATAATCAAATGTTTCATCCTACAATAATGATGCGAAAAGACATTGTGGAAAAATATAATCTTTATTATAGCCCTGACTATAAAACTGAAGATGCTGAATTATGGTCGCGGGCTGTTAAAGTAGTAAAGATGTCCAATTTAAAAGAAATTTTACTTAATTATCGTATTTGTGATGAAAACGAAACTCAAACTGCAGTATTAGATGTTTTAGCTTCGGATATCAAAATTATAGATAAGCAATTGCGCGAAAATTTAAATTTAGAATTGAGTAACAATGAATTATACTTAATCTGTGGTCGAATTAGTAAATATGGTCCAATATATAATAAAGAACTTTTAAAACAAAAGCAAATTGTTGCTAAAAAAATATATAATGCTAATAAGAATATTGGTTATTATAATAATAAATATTTAGCAATAGTATTAGAGTTAGATAATTCTCAAAACTTTATTAAACGAATTCTCAAAAAAATATTAAGACCTATTTATACAAGATTAATGTACAGAATAGAAATATTAATAGATGCCAAAATTTATGATAATAACCAAAGGAATAAAAACAATGACTAAATTTAGTGTTATAATACCAGTCTATAACGTCGAAGACTATTTGCGTAAGTGTTTAGATAGTGTAGTTAGTCAAACATATCAAAACTATGAAGCAATAATTGTTTGCGATAAATGTAGTGATAACAGTGAAAAAATTGTCGATGAATATGTAAAAAAACACAAAAAGTTTACTAAAATATATGCTGAAAAAACTGGGCTTAGCAAGGCTCGTAATCTCGGCGTTGAAGCATCAAGTGGTGAATACATTATTTTCTTAGATGGTGATGACTTTTTTGAAGAAACCCTATTAGAAACATTAAATACTAAATTAAAAGATAAACCAGATTTAATTCGCTTTCAAATTCAGGACGTTATTGATGGCAAAACAATTAAACACTCCGAAGTTGGTTTTCCTACTACTGATGGAGTGAACGCTTTTAATAAAATATTTAAATATCACTACATCGAAAATGCCTGGAGTTATTGTTACAATACAAACTATTATAAAAAAAATAAATTTAAATTTATGGAAAATTGTATTGCTGAAGATTATGGCTTAATTCCCTTAGTTATAGCTAAAGCCAAAAAGGTTAAATCACTTGAATTTATCGGTTATAATTATGTTCAAAGAAAAAACAGTTTAATGACCAATACTGATTATTCTAAAAAAATAAAGAAAATGGAAGATATGTTAATGCAATCAGCATTTTTGAAAAGTAAATTAAAAGATATTCCTAATAAAGAATTGATAATTGCTTTTATTAATAATTCCCTAATATATTATTCTACGAGATTAGAATATAAAGACTTTAAAAAATATCGAAAAATTTTAAAAGAAAATAAGTGCTTTAGTCACCTTAACAGTGGTGGGATTAAAACTAAGATTAGAAATTTCTTAATTAAGAAAAATGCTTATTTCTTTTATCATTGTATAGCGAGGTAGTAATGAATAAAGTAAGTATTATCGTACCAGTATATAATACTAGTAAATATTTAAATAGTTGCATTAAATCTTTATTGCATCAAACTTTAAAAGACATTGAAATTATTTTAATAAATGATGGTTCAACAGATGACTCAGAAAGTATTATTAAAAAATATAAAGACAAGCGAATAAAATATATTTCGAAAAAAAATGAGGGAATAGGGAAGACTCGCAATTTAGGTATTGATACAGCTACTGGAGAATACCTATCATTTATCGATTCTGATGATTATGTTGAGCCTGACTTTTGTGAAAAGATGTACGAAAAAGCTACTAAAGATAAATGTGATATTGTTATCTGTGATTATTATGAGGATCATTTTGAAGGTTTAAAAGAAATAAAATTTCCTACATTTAAAGATGCATCATTAAAAGAAAATCCTGATATCTTAAATATGGTTAATCTAGGTCCATGTAATAAAATCTATAAAAAAAGTTTATTTAAAAATAAAGAAAATAGATTTGTGGAAAATTTAAAATATGAAGATGCCCCTTTAGTAGTAAAGCTATTATTAAGTGCTAAAAAAATAGGGAAAATTGATGAATGCTTAGCTCATTATGTCATTCATGAAAATAGTGAAACCACAACAAGAGATTCTAGAATCTTTGATATCATAAAAATAACTGATATCATGGTGCGGGATTTAAAAAAACATGATTATTTACAGGATGCTATGGTAAATATTGCAGTTATGGTTTTAACGGATTATACCATTCAGCAAAGATACATAAATGATTCTGAGTTAAGAAATAAGTTTATCGACATGGCTTTTCAATACTTAGATGAATTAGAACCTACTTGGAAAAAGTGTAGTTATTTAAAAAAATTCTCATGGTTGAAAAGAAAGATAAAATCTAGTAAAATATTAACTAAAGTTTATTGTGCTATGTACAACAAAAAGAAAGGAGAAAAATAAAATGAAAAAGTTAGTTTATTTTATATTTCTCCTTTTGCCATTTATTGACCTATCTAGTGCAATTATAACTAGATTTACGAATTTATCCATATCAATTGGAGCAATATTAAAAGGGTTACTTTTAGTATTTTTAGTAATATATACTTTATTTTTTACTAAATCTAAATATAAAAAGGTTAGCATAATCTATATAATACTAGCAATTATATTTAGTTTATCTTATCTTTTGACTAAACCTATATTTTGGGACTTTGGTATTATTTTTAGTGAAATAAACTATTTAGTTAAATTCTTGTTTTTCCCAATCAGTTTTTTTGCCTTTCTATGCATATTTGATGATATTGGCTTTGATAAAAAAAGTGTTGAAAAATTAATGCTTTATACGATAATTGCTTATTCTGCTTTATTGATATTACCAATTTTAACGGGAACTAGTTTTAATACTTATGAAAATGGTTTATATGGTATGGTCGGTTGGTTTTATGCGGCGAATGAAATATCTACGATACTAGTGTTATTATTTCCATTTTCTTATTTACTTATTAGTGATAAAAGAAAATATTTATTCCTTGGAATATTACCCATTTTATTAGTTATAAGTTATGTAGGTACTAAAGTAACTTTATTTGGTTTAATTATCAGTGGCTTTATTGTTTTAGTTATATCTTACTTACATAACAAAAAGATCTTAAAAAATCCATTTATATCGTGTTTATTAATATTTATAGTTATTCTAATAATTAACTTTGGTAGTTATACAATTAAAAATTTCTTTACAGTTTTAGATACTCCAAGTGCAACGGAAGAAATATATGAATGTATTGGCTGTGAAGATTTACCAGGGGATTCATTACTAACTAAAATAAAAAAATAT
Source organism: uncultured Bacilli bacterium (assembly GCA_944363835.1). GTDB lineage: Bacteria > Bacillota_I > Bacilli_A > RF39 > UBA660 > Onthocola_B. The sequence continues at coordinate 3,785 of CALVVJ010000021.1, forward strand.
GGCTTACGTTTACTTAGCCAAAGAAATTATTTCTTAAAAAATACTAATGAAATCTATGCCGAAAATTTTAACCCAGAAACATTTTTATTAGGCTTAGGTTTCAATAATAATGAAGAAATAAATAATAGTAATATTACCAAACTAATTGAAATGGACATTTTAGATATTTTCTACCATTTAGGTGTTATTGCAGTTATCTTATTCTTAATTCCATTCCTATTTTTACTATATTTACTAATTAAGAATAGATTTAGATTAACTAAAGAACGAGTTTTTTATATTTTAATGATTCTTATGAGTTTAGGAATATCAACAATCGCCGGCCATGTTTATATGGCTCCAGCAGTATCTATTTATGTAGTAATTTATTGTATGTTCTTAGCAAATGAGTTAAATGCTTTTGATAAGAAAAAAATAGATAAGAAAAAAATAACTATTTTAGCTTTACATATGGGATATGGTGGAGTAGAAAATGCTATTGCAACTCAAGCTTCAATGTTATCTAAAAAGTACAATGTCGAAATCATATCTTTATATAAACAAGAGTATCAAATACCATTTAAATTAGATGATAAAGTTAAAGTAACATACTTATTAAACACTGTATCAAATAGACAAGAATTTATTGATAATCTAAAACACTTTCATTTAATAAAGACTTTAAAAGAAGGAATTAAATCCATCTATATTTTACTAAATAAAAATAGTAAGATTATTAAGTATTTAATAAATAGCGATGCTAAAATAATTATTTCAACAAGATATGAATTTAGTAAATTATTAAATAAATATGGTAGAAAAGATACACTAAAAATTAGTGAACAACACGTATATGATATAAGCGATAAATATATTGCTAAGTTAAATAAACTTAAAAATATCGATTATTTGATGCCAGTTAGTAAGAATTTATTAGATGAGTATAAAGGTAAAGTGCATATTAAAATGCAATATATACCTCTTGCTTTAAATTATTATCCTAAAGATGATGAATTATCGCAGGTTAATAATAAAAACTTGATAGCTATCGGTCGTCTTGATAAAGTTAAAGGATTTGCTGATTTAATAACGATTATGGATATTTTAGTTGATAAAGATTCTGAAATAAAATTAAATATTTTTGGTGATGGCCCTGAAAAAGAAAGCTTACAAGAGTTGATTAAAGAAAAACACTTAGAAAAAAATATTAAACTATGGGGTTTTAAAAAATATACATTTATTAAAGATTATCTAAAGTCTAGTTCTTTATACTTAATGACTTCTTTTGAAGAATCATTTGGGCTTGTTGTAATTGAAGCTATGAGTTATGGTATACCTTGCATTGCCTTTGATAGTGCTAAGGGAGTATTAGATGTTATAAATGAGGATAATGGTTACCTAATTAAAAATAGAAATATAGAAGAGTACTCAAATACTATACTTAAATATTTAAACTTATCTAATAAAGAAAAGAAATTGTTGGCCAATAATGCTAGAAATATAGCAAGTAAGTATAGTTTTGACAATGTAAGAAGAAAGTATTTAAAGTTTATAAATGATATTTTAACGGTGGAAAATGAAAAAGATTAAAGTAATGAGTATTTTTGGAACAAGACCAGAAGCAATAAAAATGGCTCCACTTGTAAAAGAACTTGAAAGTAGAGAAGAAGTAAAGAGTATTGTTTGTGTTACTGCTCAACATCGCGAAATGCTTGATCAAGTTTTAGAAACATTTAAGATAACACCTGATTATGACTTGAACATTATGAAACAAGGACAAACTCTTGGAGATGTAACTACAAGAGCTTTAAATGGTCTTGAAGAAATAATTAAGAACGTAAAACCCGATATAGTTTTAGTTCATGGGGACACTACAACAACCTTTGCTGGAGCCCTTGCCGCATTTTATAATGGGGTTGCAATTGGTCATGTTGAAGCAGGACTTAGAACAAATGATAAATATTCACCATTTCCTGAAGAAATGAATCGTCAAATGGTTGATTGTATGACAGATATGTATTTTGCTCCAACCAGTTTAAGTAAAGAAAATTTGCTTAAAGAAGGAAAAGACGAAAGTAAAATATATGTTACTGGTAATACTGCCATTGATGCCATGAGTACCACTGTAGATGACGATTATACACATCCAGAACTTGATTGGATAAAACCAGGAGAAAGAATGATTTTACTTACAGCACATAGAAGAGAAAATCTAGGAGATCCAATGCGTCATATATTTAGAGCAATAAGAAGAATAGTTGATGAATTTAATGACGTTAAAGTAATTTATCCAATACATATGAATCCAAAAGTTCGAGAAGTGGCTAATGAAATATTTGCAGGTTGTGATAAAGTAAAGCTAATTGAACCACTTGAAGTATTTGATTTTCATAATTTTCAAAATAAATCATACATAATTCTTACTGATAGCGGAGGCATTCAAGAAGAAGCACCATCTTTAGGAAAACCAGTATTAGTGCTTAGAGACACTACTGAAAGACCAGAAGGAATAGAGGCAGGAACATTAAAACTAATAGGAACTGATGAAGAAACAATATATAATGAAACAAAGAAGCTATTAACTGATAAGTACGAATATGAAAAAATGAGTCACGCATCAAATCCTTATGGCGATGGACATGCTAGTGAGTATATAGTTGATGCGATAATCGCTCGTTTTAAATATAAATAGGAAATAAATATGAAAAAAATATTAGAAAGCATTAAATGTAATTGGTTATTTACCATATTATTAATAATATTTATAATTTTAAATATTATGACTTTTATTAATCTAGGATACGATTATTCTATTAATAGTGATGATTTAAGCTATATTAATAGTGGTATAACTTTTTATGAAACTGGAAAAATTACTATGCATGGTGTAGTATCTGCTCAAATTATGCCGGGATTAACTTTTATAATAGCGTTTTTTTGTTTGATTTTTGGAACTGGTAGTGTATTATTAATAACTTTAAAGATATTTTATATTTTAATGAGTATATTAACTATGATTGTTTTATATAAAACTGCTCGTATTTTTGCAAACAAATATATATCTACATTTGTATGTTTATTTTTACTAGTCCCTGATTATTTATGGATGAATAATTTAATATTAACAGAAACTCCTTTTATGTTATTGCTTTTGTTACTAATTTATCATTCCCTAAAATTTATTAAAGAGCATAAAAATAAAGATTATGTTTTAATAATTATTTATTATATTATCTGTTTATTTATAAGACCTACTATAGCTTTGTTACCTATAATTTTAATTCTATGTTTATTAATCAAAAAATATAATCTAAAAGATTTAATAAAAAAGACTATAATTGCAGCAATTGCTGTTTTGGTGTTTCTAACACCTTGGATTATTAGAAATTATCAAGTCTTTGATAAGTTTATACCTCTTACTTATGGTATGGGTAACCCATTACTTTTGGGGACTTATCAAGGTGAAAATTATCCTAAAGATGAAGACCTTGATTATAAAATAAACGTTGATGATAAGATGTCTAGTGATATGAAAAAGTATCTAGATTCTAAATATCCTCGTGATAAGTTTAAAGTTTATTATTCTTTAGAATATGATAAAATGAAAGCGGAATATCGTATGCATTACTGGTGGCAAGAAGATAAAATTTCGATGTTAAAAACTTATTTAATAGATAAACCTAAAATAATGCTTTTTTCTAGTTTCTATTGGGAAGAGTTATTTAATATAGATATAAAAGTAAATTTATTATTTAGAGCAATTGACTTAGTGTTATTTTTCATATCTTCTATAAGCATAATACTAAGAAGAAAATATTTAGTACCATTTTTATTTTTAATACTTTTATATGGTTACCATATTGCTCTTTATAGTTATTCGTTTGCCTATGAAAGATATGCTATAACATTATTTCCAATTAGATTTATTATAATAGCAATGGGAATAAGCTTAGTATGCGATGCTATAAAAAAGATAAAACCCAAAATAAATGATGTTGCATCACAACATAAATAATGATATTATATATAAAACGAACAAACATTTTTGTAAATGGTAGTATGTAAAAAGTTAGAACAAAAATATTTATTAACATATTTAAGAAAAAATAAATTAATAAAAAATATAGGTTCTTCTATTTGGAAAAAGTATTAAATACTGAGAAGCACTGAGAGGATAACTGATTATGAAAGAATATTTAAAGAAATTATATACAAATGACAAAAACAAATATTTTAAATTATTATCTAGTGATTTGAAACATAATCATAAAAGATTTATCATTACTGTTAATCCAGAAACATTGATGATGAGTGAAAGCGATAATGAATTAAAAAATATTTTGGATAGCAATTACAGCTTTGTTCCAGATGGTATTGCAGTTGTTAAAGCAGCCAGAAAAATAGGAGTAAAAGTTACTGAGAGAATTACTGGTATTGATATATCTGAATATTTGTTAAAGTTAGCCAATGAAAATAAATATTCAATATATTTATTTGGGGCCAAAGAAGAAGTAATTGATGCTTTAGTAAATAAAATAAATAAGGAATATCCCAATATAAATATTTTAGGATATTCAAATGGTTATGTTAAAGACCGTGATAAAGTAATGAAAGATATTGTAAAAAAGAAACCTGATATATGTATGGTTGCTTTAGGGATTCCTTATCAAGAAAAGTTGATTGCAAAATATTTTGATAAAGTAAATAAAGGAATATACATTGGAGTAGGTGGTTCGTTTGATGTAATGAGTGGTACTAAAAAACGGGCTCCAAAAATATTTATTAAATTAAATTTAGAGTGGTTATATCGAATAATGACTGAACCTAAAAGATTAAAAAGATTTTGGAATAGTAATGTTAAGTTTATGTTTAAAATAAAAAAATAAAGGTTAATTTTACAAACTCGTGCCGAAAACGTGAAAATTTTCAAAAAACTCGTGCCGAAAATGTGAAAATTTTCAAAAAACTCGTGCCGAAAACGTGAAAAAATTAATAATCAGGTTGATAAATTTTGTTCTAAATGACTTTAGCTATTGGCATAATAAAAAGAGAAAAGACAATGTTAAAACAAATTTTACGAAAAAATCGTAAAACTTGTTGATTTTTTTCGCCTTTTAGTATATATTATTAATGAGGGGATAAGAATGTTAATTAATTTTAAATTTAAAAATTTCAAAACATTTAAAGAAGAAACTGAATTTTCATTTATAAAAGGCCAAAAAAGAGAGTTGTCTAATCATATTATAAAATTTAATAATAAATATAATCTATTGCCAATAAAAGTTGTTTATGGTAGCAATGCATCAGGTAAAACAAATTTATTATTGGCGTTTCAGGTGTTAAAAAGATCAATTATAGGTAAATCAATTAGATTTGATAAGGATGATTTTGTAGGTTTATGTCCAAATTTTGATTCTTTAAAAGATTATGAAACCCCAATAGAATTTGAATTAACTTTTACTATTGACGAAAATAAATATCAATATATTTTATCATTTATTAATTATTATAAATCAATGGAAAGTGAAATAGTCATTGAAAAATTGTTAGAAAATGATAAAATTGTTTTCTTTAGAAATAAAGGAAAAGTGAAGTTATCTGATGATGAGGATATTATAAATGAACATTATAAATTACTATTAGAAAAAAATAATATGAATTTAATTTTAGAAATGTTGGAAAATAATATCAATAAGACTGATACTTTTACAAAGTGGTATTCAAATATTGATAATAAGCTGTGTGAAAAAATATTTAAATATTTTTTAAATATGACAACAATAACTGACTTAGAAGACTTTAAAATAAATAATTATATAAAAATAGAGAATAAAGATAAATTATATGAAGATAAAAGAATTAATAAATTATTAAATGAGTTAAAAGTTGGTAAAGAAAAGTTGTGTTTTAAATCTGATGAAAATGGGGTAGTTAATAATTTTATTTCTTACAAATCAGATGTTGATAACTTACATATTACCGCTCCAATTAATACAGTAGAGTCAAAAGGTACAATTAAAATGATTGATTTATTGTATCCGATAATTAATTCTTTAGAAAATGGCTCCCCAATTTTTATCGATGAGTTGGATGCATCAATTCACCACGAAATAATTTATAATATTATTCAAACATTTGGTGATCCTTCGGTAAATAAAAAAGGTGCACAACTCGTTTTTACAACTCATAATCCTGTTTATTTAAATAAAAACCTTTTGAGAAGAGATGAAATAGTGTTTATTGAAAAAGATAAAAAAGGGTCTCACTTAAATACTTTAGAAAATTATAATCTAAGAAATGATGAAGTATACTTAAAAAATTATTTAAATGGTAACTATACAATATTACCAAATTTTGATTTGAATCACATTATTGAATAGTTCTAGGAGGCAGCATGAGAGTAGCAAAGAGTGTTATAACGTATCGTGGAGCAGTTGAAGGAAAACAAGAGATACTTTATTTTGAACATCTTCAAAATTTAATAAATGAAAGTTCGACTTTTAAACGACGAGTTAATTTTAAGTTTAAAGATTCAAATGGAGGATCTCCATCAGATATTGTCAAAACAGCAAGAATTTATTCTAGTATGGAAAATACTATAGTAGCAGTTTTTGATTATGATTTTAAAGATAAAGATTTTATTAATGCAATAAATACTTGTGATAAAAACAATATTATATCCGCTTTTTCGATTCCCAATTTTGATTTGTTTTTAATTTTACATAAAGAATTGTGCTACAAGCAAATAATTTCTAAAGATAATTATGAAAAAAATTTGAAAAAAGTGTTTAAATTAGATAATGATTGTGATATTAAAAGTGAAGAAACTATTAAAAAAATATTATCTCAAATAACATTAGATGATGTGAAAATTGCTTTACGTAATGCTGCCATAATAAATAAGCGCTCTAAAGAAAATAACAAAATTATAACGAAAGATGTCTATGAACAACCATATTTGAGTATAAATTATTTTATTGAAAAGGTGTTTGATGAAATAAACAGCTAATTTTAATTTCCAACTAATACTTGATTATTTATCCATTTGCAATTATAATTGAATTATAGATATAAATAAATATTACTATTTAATATATATTATATATTCTATAAGAAAATGGAGGACTTAAAATGGATAATGTATTATTATTTTCCATTTTAGCTCTTGTTGTTGGAATTTTAGTTGGTTCAATCATTGTTTGGGTAAGATTTACTTTTAAAGCCTCTCGAGCAATGAATAAAGCTAATAAATTTATTGAAGATGCCAAAAAAGAAGCAGAAAGGAATAAACGTGATACTTTACTTGAATTAAAACAAGAAAGTTTTCGCTTGAAACAAGAAACAGAAGCAGAAATAAAAGAAAAAAAGGCTGAACTTTTACAAAGTGAAGACCGTCTTTTAACAAGAGAAAATAACTTAGATAAAAGAGAAGAAATGCTTCAAAATAGAGATAATTTGTTACAAGAAAAAGAAAATGATTTATTAGCAAAACAAAAAAATTTACAAGACAAAGAGGAAAAAATGGATGGGTTACTTAAAGAAGAAGTAGCCAAATTAGAAACTATCGCTAAGTATAGTAAAGAAAAAGCTCGTGAAGCGATTATGCAAAGAGTAGAGGCTGATATGGAATTAGAAATAACTAATTACATAAAAGAAGAAGAAGCCAAAGCAAAATTGGAAGCTCATGAAATAGCTAAACAATTAATAATTAATAGTATGGAACGATATGCCGATGATGTTGTTGGTCTTCAAACAGTTAGTACTATTGATTTGCCAAATGATGATATGAAAGGAAGGCTTATAGGTAGAGAAGGAAGAAATATCAGAACTATTGAGTCAGTTACGGGAGTTGATTTAATAATTGATGATACTCCTGAAGCTATCGCTATATCATCTTTTGATCCATTAAGAAGAGAAATTGCCAAACTTACAATTGAATCTTTAATTAAAGATGGACGAATTCATCCAGGTAGAATTGAAGAAATATACGATAAGACTGTAAAAGATGTCAATGCTAGAATCATTCAAATTGGTAATCAAACAATTAATGATTTAGGTATTGCCAAAATGGATCCTGAACTCGTTACTTTAGTTGGTAAGTTAAATTTTAGAACCAGTTATGGTCAAAATGCTTTAAAGCATTCTATAGAAGTGGCTAACCTTACTGGTTTAATGGCTGCAGAACTTGGTGAAAATGTAACACTTGCTAAAAGAGCAGGGTTACTTCATGATATAGGTAAATCTATTGACTTTGAAATTGAAGGTAGTCATGTGGAAATTGGTTTAGATTTTGCTAAAAAACATCATGAACCAGAAGTAGTACTTGATGCAATTGCTTCACATCATGGTGATGCTGAACCTAAAACAACAATTGCAGTCTTAGTAGCTGTTGCTGATACTTTATCAGCTGCTCGTCCAGGTGCACGTAACGATACTTTAGAAAATTACATTAAGAGATTAGAACAACTTGAAGAAATAGGTAATTCTTACGAAGGTGTTGAAAAGACGTTTGCAATGCAAGCAGGTCGAGAACTAAGAGTTATTGTTAAACCTCAAGAAGTTGATGATGCTAAGAGTTACAAAATGGCTCGGGATATCAAAGAACAAATTGAAAATGAAATGCAATATCCAGGCACTATAAAAATTACTGTTATAAGAGAAACTAGAGTTCAAGAAGAAGCAAAATAAAACATTAGAGTAAAAAATTCTAATGTTTTTTCTTTTGGATAATAACGATAATAAGAAGAACTATTAAAATTATACTAGCAGAACCTATAATATAGTAAATATAATTATTTTCTCTTTTCTTAGTTTCGTTATTTTCTTCATTATTTATATCAATATCTTTATTATCATTTTCAATAATTGGCTCATTAACCACTTCTTTAGGAATATTATAAAACATATCCCCATCTTTATTTTCATAACCAACTTTTGAATAATATAATCCATATTCTAAAGGACTATAAGTTTTAATTTGGGTAGCCAAACTATACTCATTATTTTTACCAAGCAACCAATCAGTAAACCAAGTATAATGTTGACTAAAGTGTTCGGCATATCCAAGTTTTGATACTTCATAAGCAGTCATCCCATTATAATATTCAAGAGGTATGTCATAATTCATAATAATTGGATTTTCTTTATATAAATGTAAATATACTTTGTAAGGTTTTTCTTCTCCACTTAAAGTATTTAATGCTTCCTTTAAAGAGTGCGTATTAAGAATATGTTGACCATGCCCATATTCCCCAGCTTCATCATGATTAACTACAATATCTGGCTTAAATCTTTTTATTATATCCGCTTCAAAGTTGATTACATCGTTTAAAGTATATCCTTGATAACTTAAATTATTTATTGCTCCATCAAGTGATGTAGAGTAGGCATCTGGAAAAATCCCTAAAACAGGATAATTTCTAACTCCAACTGCCCAAAGTCCATTTAATTGCTCATCAAGTCTTTTAGGATTATCATTGTGATTCGTTAAATATACAATTTGAATTTTTTTACCATTGGCAATCATTGTTGGAATTAAACCTGCAAAAAATAGATGTTCGTCATCGCTATGCGTTGAAAATAACAATATATCAGCTTTTTCATGGGGTAATTCCCAAGTCTGTACCCAATTAGGTAGAGTATCATTAAATAAAAATATTTCTTTTATTGCTACATTTTCTTCATAGGTTAAGTCTACCTCATTAACTTTTGCATCCAATTTAATACATTCATGTAAAAATCCATTTTTCCCAATATCTATATTAGTATCATTGTAATTTATAACTCCTTCTTTGGATTCAATGTAATAAATTATATAGATGTAATTAAATTCTTGATCACTAGCAATTTTTATTAAATCTTTAGCATCCATTTTTAAATAAGTATTATAATTATTATCATTAAGCTTACTTACATTTTCATCATTAACTGCAATATTAATATTTTCAATGTAATTATCTCGCACCTCAGCCTTAACATTTAAAAACGGAATAAACAATAACAATATAAATAACTTTTTCATAACATCACTAACTTAATTATAGCATGGTAAAATTTTCTTGAAAATAGTCTTTATTAAAATCTTATCTTATGATATGATATCTATAGATTTAAAAAGTGGTAGGGATTATTTATGAATGTAGTAAAATCAATTGGTAAAATATTTTCATTTATTGGTATAACTCTAGGTGTTATTATCATAACTTTATTTTTAACAATTTTTCTAATTTGTCATGGGCCATCAGCTAGTGCTCGTAATTTATTTGTAACGACGATTCTTGAAACTGGTCAATTAAAATTTTTAGCATCAGTGTTTTTAAGTGATTCGGAAATATCCGAAATTGTATCTCAAAATTCTTTAGCTACTATGCAAGAAGAAGTGGATACGGACTTAATTACAGTTGATGAAAATACAGAAAAAGAATTAATTGAAATACATAAAGTATCTGGCAATAATTTTGAAGGAACAATGATGATTGTAAATGACCCATCTAAAATAAGTTTGGCAACAACTTATCCTTGGAGTGAGTATGGAAAAGAATTAGATAAATTAGTTACGGAAAATAATGCTATCGCAGGTATTAACGGTGGTCTTTACTATAGCGATGCCAATAAAGGAGGACGTCCTTTAGGTGTAACTGTAAGTAATGGGGAAATTCAAGATATGTCACTTGGAGCAAACGGTCTACATTTAGTTGGTTTTGATGAAGATAATATCTTAAGAATAATTGATATTAGTAACATGAATCGTAATGAAATAAAAGAGCTGATAACTACCGAAAAAATTCGCGATGCCGTATCCTTCCAAGAAGAAGCGAGTGATTCAAATAATCATTTTGTAAAACTAATTATCAATGGTGAAAAAAGAGAATTAAATGGTATGGGAAGTGGGGCCAATCCCAGAACAGCGATTGGTCAACGTGAAGATGGTTCAGTTTTGTTATTAGTTACTGATGGTCGTGGCAAAAATGGCCATCTTGGAGCAACTGCTGCCGATTTAATTGAAATAATGAGTGAGTATGGCGCTATAAATGCCGCTAATATTGATGGCGGAAGTTCTTCAACCATGTATTATAATGGAAAGTATTTAATGGATAGTGTTACATTTTATTATTCAAACTCATCATGGCGTCTACCAACAGCATTTATTGTAAAGGAATAGATTATGAAAAGTAGTAAAAGAAAAAGAGAAAAAAGATTTAAAAAAAGCCTTATTATTTACAGCATAGTATTAGCTATTCTATCTTTAATATTTTTAATCTATATTTTTATAACATTGCTTAGTTATGAAAATCATCAAGTAGATAATTTCTTACTTAAAACCGTTAATGAATTAAGTGAAGACGATTTGAAAACATATTTAAATGATAATAATTTATCTACTGATTTATTGAGTAAGTATAAAACTATTACGGAACAAAAAGATTTGACAATTAAACATTTAGAAGATGAAACCTATGAAGTATATAACGGTAATCGTTTGCTTTTTACAATTGATACAAAAATAACTGATAATAAAACTAAATTAGGTTTATTTACATATCAGATAAGAGAAATTACTAAAATTACCCCTAATTTAAACCGCGGTTTATTCTATTATGATGTCTTAGTTCCTAGCAATTTTGAAGTGTATGTTGATTCCCAAAAAATAGAAGAATATAGTGAATCTAATGAATTTCCAGATTTAGATTTCATGTACTATAATGAATCAATGCCAACATTAGTTAAATATGAAATCAATAATTTAGATAGTGAAAAAGAAATTACTATTAAAGATTATAATGGAAATGTTGTGGATGTTAATGAAGAAAATTTTGTTTATCAAAACAAAGATTATTTTATTAAAACTTCTACTTTAGAAGAGGCAAAAAATTATATAAATATTGACTTTGATGTTATGAAAGTAGCAGAAGACTGGCATTTATTTTTAACCAAAGATTTAAGTGGAGAAAGATATGGTTTTTATAACATTGCAAACTATTTAATCGAAGGCACCAACATGTATCAAATGGCTTACAATTGGGCTCATAATGTTGATATAACTTTTACAAGTAAACACACCTTAGGTAATCCAATTTGGCCAGTTGAAAGATTAGAAAATTTTGTGATATTTGGTCCGGATGCCTTTGCTTGTGAAGTATATTTAGAAAAAGATATGATTGTTGCAGGTAAACATCAAACTGATATCATGCATGACAAATTATATTTTATTAAAGATAATGGCAATTGGAAATTAATAAACATTCAAGCAATTGAAGAAAACTAAAAAAGGAAGCACTAAACTTCCTTTTTCTATGCTTGATTTACTTCCATAATTACTGGTAAGATAATTGGCTTTCTTCCAGTCAAATTATTTATAAAAGGTAGTAATTCTAAAATAATTTGATTTTTTAAGTCTGTATACGAATATGGCGATTTTTGTAAAAAACTATTAACTACTTCAGCAATTTTTCTTTCAATTTTTTGCATTAATTCTTGATTTTCATTGACTAGCACAAAACCTCTCGCCGTAACATTTGGTTTTAATAATAACTTTCTTGTTAAAGTATTTATATTTAAAATAGTTATTAAAATACCATCTTGACTCATTAATTTACGGTCCTTTATAACGACACTACCAATATCTCCAACTCTTGAACCATCGACATATACATCTCCAGCTTGTACAGTTCCATTCTTCCGAACAGTTCCATTTAATAGTTCGATAACATCACCATTGCTACAAATAAATGTGTTTTCTACAGGAACTCCACAAAGAGCTCCAATTTCTGTGTGTCTTTTAAGCATTCGATATTCTCCATGCATCGGCATAAAATATTTTGGCTTAATAATTCTAAGCATCCATTTTAATTCTTCTTCTTTAGCATGTCCCGATGTATGGATATCACTAAATTCCGAATTAGTAAATACTCTAACACCTTTTAAGTATAATTTGTTGATAATTTTATTTATACTTTCAGCATTGCCAGGAATAGGGCTAGATGAAAATATTACAAGGTCATCTCCGAGTAAAGAAATTTGTTTGTGTTGCCCATTAGCAATTCTAGATAGTGCTGCAAGAGGTTCCCCTTGGCTACCTGTACATAAAATACATATTTCGTTTCTTTTTAGACTTTTAGCATCGTTAGCATCGATAAACATTGATTTATCTTTGATTAAACCATTATTTAAAGCAAGCTCAATACTATTTTCCATGCTTCTACCAAATATTATAATTTTTCTGTTAT
>CALVVJ010000022.1 GCA_944363835.1 uncultured Bacilli bacterium
AATCTTTTTGGCATGGAATCTTTTCCATTCTATAACTTTCTATTAAAAAGTACTTGACTTTTAATAGTTAGTCACCTATGACTTTTATTGTAAGCATCCAAAGCTGCCATCTGTTCAGCTTCTTTTTTGCTACTTCCCTTTCCTCTTCCATAAATTATTTCATCAATTTTGACTACTACTTCAAAAACTTTCCTATGAGCTTCACCATACTCCTTGACTACTTCATATTCAACCGACTTTTTTCCTGTTTGAACTAACTCTTGCAACTTTGTTTTATAATCGGCATTAAAATCCATATTTCTTTGAATATAAGGAATAATAATTGTATCAATATAATCTTTAACAATAACATATCCTTGATCTAAATATATTGCCCCAACTACTGCTTCAAAAACATCAGCAATAATTGTATCATTTAAATTGTGCATTTGACCATGCCCCAAACGAATCTCTTTATCTATTCCTATTTCTTTAGCATAAGTCGCCAAAGCTTTTTCACAAACATAATTAGCTCGTAATTTGGTCATTTGTCCTTCTTTAAAATCCGTATTCAAATAAAAATACTCACTAGTAACCACTTCTAAAACCGCATCGCCTAAAAATTCCAAACGTTCATAATTCTCACAACCACGATGTTCATTAGCATAACTACTGTGAGTTAAGGCCACTTCTAACAATTTTTTGTTCTTAAATTCTATATTAAATTTCTCTAAAAATTTCATCCTACCAAATCCAATCCTAATTAATTATAGCAAATTTTTGTGTATTTGAAAACAATTTACAAAATTCTATTTTTATAGTAAAATTTAATGGGTGATGGTTCTTTGAAAAAAATATGTATTTATTTAATAAGAGCTTATCAAATTACTCCCCTTCATTCACATAGTATGTGTCGTTTTACACCAACGTGTAGCGAATACACCATCGAAGCAATTGAAGAATATGGAGTTATAAAAGGAATAAAATTGGGGATTAAAAGAATTCTAAGATGTCGCCCTCACGGTGGCTTTGGATTCGATCCTGTAAAGAAAGGAAAATAAAATTAAATGAATTTAATAAAAAAAATATTTTTACTAGGATTAACTAGTTTTCTAATGACTGGATGTAGTTTAACTAAAGATAATTTAGAAGATGCTACTATCTATACTACCGTATATCCGATTGAATACTTAACCGAATTCTTATATAGCGATTATGCTACTATCGAAAGTATTTACCCAAACGGTGCAGATGTTACCACCTATGAACTAACGGAAAAACAATTAAAAGAATATGCCGACAGTGACTTATTTATCTATAATGGATTAGGCAATGAAAAAAATATTGCTAAAGATATGATAAATATTAATGATAACTTACTAATTATCGATGTCGCCAATGGGCTTAATTATACTTATGGTATTGAAGAACTTTGGATGAGTCCTAATAATTGTTTAATGCTTGCTAAAAACATTAAAGATTATTTAATTGAATATTTAGAAAGTACAACAATAATCGACTATGTAAAAGCCAAGTATGCTGAACTATCTGAAATATTATCGTTAAAAGATGCTGATTTAAGAGCTATCGGGAAAGAAGCCAAAGAAAATGGTACAAATACCTTAATTGTTAGTAATGATGTTTTCAAATTCTTAGAAAATTACGGTTTTGAAATAATTTCTTTAGATGAAAATACACTAACCGAAAGTACTCTTAATTCTATTCGTGAAGAATTTGATGACGGAACATATGATACACTTATAATTTTAGATGATAATTACACTGACAATATCAATAGTATAATTGAAGATTACGAAGCTAATACTATTAGTGTCAAATCGATGGCTAGTTTTGAAGATGGTAGCAATGATTATTTAACAAACATGCAACAATTCATCGATGATATTAGAAACTTAAGTTTAACTGATTGACAATAAACTACTTTTATATTAAAATATAGAAGTAGCGTTTGGAGTAGTACTCAAGAGGCTGAAGAGGCGCCCCTGCTAAGGGTGTAGGTCGGGAAACTGGCGCGAGAGTTCAAATCTCTCCTACTCCGCCATAAAAAACAACAAAGACTAGATTGGGTTCTAGTCTTTTTCTATGCCTTCAATTATTAATGTATTACTTATTTTCTTTGCATTATTTAAAGTCTTTTTATCTTTTATTGTAAATAAATGGAGCGAAATATTTTTATGTTTTAATTTTTCTACTATCTTATCATTTACTTCCCCCACATTATAAGCAACAAAATCTGGCTTATAAAACCATAAATAATTGATGTTTAAAAGTATATTCTTTATTATTTTAGGTATATTTGCTTTATCCAAATTACCTACTAAAACACCACAAGCAATATTAGGATTTTTCTTCTTATAAAGATAGGGAATTAGGGGATTAAAAGACTTTATAGAGTATAGTCCATTATAATCTTTTAATATATCACTTACTTTATTAACTAACTTTCTTGTCCATCTATAATGTTTTATTTCAATATCTAAAAATACTTTACCAGCCACTAAATTTAAGACATCCTGAAAAAGTGGAATATTTTCTTTGCTCCCATTTAGCTTAAGATCTTTGATATCACTAAATAAACACTCATCAACATTTTTAGCAAGTCCAGTCATTCTTTTTAAATTACGATCATGAAATACGATAACTTCTCCATCTTTAGTAAGTTGCAAATCTAATTCAATTGCCAGTTCTTTCTTTAAGGCCTTTTTAAAGGCTAACATACTATTTTCAGGAATAACTTTATCATGTAACCCACGATGAGCAATATAAACAAATTCTGCCATAACAACGCCACCTTTTACCTAAAAATAAAAACCTCTATTAAAGAGGCTTAATTATCTAATTGGTGACCCGTACGGGATTTGAACCCATGAATGCATGCGTGAAAGGCATGTGTGTTAAACCACTTCACCAACGGGCCATATGTATTACACAAGCACATGTCTAATTCTACCATAAGATTTTGTTTTTGTGAATACCCTTTTTTCATTTTTTTATTTAAAACTAAACATTTTTATTTAGTTATAAACTCAATGGTGGGCCTGGGGGGACTTGAACCTCCGACCTCACGCTTATCAGGCGTGCGCTCTAACCAGCTGAGCTACAAGCCCATTGAAGAGAACTAAATACATTTTATAATATTTATTCGCTTTTTGCAAGAGATTTTTGTCAAATTAACTCTTTTCTTTGCGAGTACATACTGATTATACTATAATTTATTTTACTTGTAAATAATTAAATAGTAATTTCTGGTGCATAATTAAATATTATATCCATCGAACCATACCAATTCCATTTTTTATCGACAATAAATGTATCTGTTATCCCAATATTTACTTCATCTCCCAATTTAACATCACAATCATTATAAACACCATTTTTTACTTTAGCATCACAATCAATACTTTGATACATTCTATATTTTCCCTTATCTAAATCTGGTGTACTTAAAGTTAATGTTTTAAAATCTCTTACTGCCATAAAATTGATTATGCTAGCATCTTCTAAACTATATAAAGAAAATGTAGTCCCTTCTAAAAACAGAGAATTAAAATTAAATAACAATGTATTTTGTTTAGAAAGTTCACTAGTTGGTTGCATCTTACCATTTCCCAGTCCCAAAACGACTCCTGCATTTATTAAAAATTCCTCCGTAACATCAAATGCTTCTTCCTTTGCCACAACATACAGCTTTATTCCATTAATAACAAAATTACCCCCATTTACGGCAATACCACTACCATGATTACCATAAATAAGCATCGAACCATCGCCCTCTAAAAACAAATCTCCCACTGACTTTATCGCTGCTGCCGAAGAAGAACCATCACTTAAAATATTATTACTATCTTCTTCTAAATTAACGACAACTTTATCCGACTTTCGATTATCAATAACACTATTCACTTCATTTACTAAAGTAACTCCCTTAAAATTTAAAGTTACATCTTCTTTAGTATCAATATAAATAGTTCCATTATATAATATTCCTTCTACTTCATAAACTCCCCCAGCATTAATATAAACATTATTATTTGCTATTCTTACATCGCTACTATTAGTTTTAGTAATAACTCCTAAATCTATCACACTAACATTTTCATTAGTAACATCAGTATCTAAATATGCTTCAATCACAACTGGTTTTATCCCTATAAGAACCAAAAACAATATAACTAAACATATAATTATTACCAATAAAGTATTTTTAATTATATTCATAATTCTACACCTAGTATCATTATATATAATTTTTAATTCAAATTTAATATTATTTAATGTATTTGACAAAAACTTTATATTTTCTTTAGTGCTCTAAAGGGACACCGAAGCATTCATCTTTAATTCAAATATTATAATATTCGACATATTTTTTACTTTCAAATCAATAAAAGTTATTAAAAAAGTCCGTAATAATACGGACTTTTACATACTTAATGGTGTCCCCTTAGAGATTCGAACTCTAGACCCACTGATTAAGAGTCAGTTGCTCTACCAACTGAGCTAAGGAGACAAAATCGAATTACTCATTAAGTATAGCACAGTTTTTCAAAAAAAGAAAGACTTTTTTTATCTTTCCAATTCTGCAAAATTATAAACTCTGTCTTCACTAGGTCTTTCATTAAATTCTATCTTTTGTACTTTAGAAACACTTTTCCCGACCGCATCTGTGGCGGTATATTGAATCCAATATTGATCTTTTCCAGTTTCAGCATTGACTTCATGAAAAACTTTATGAGTAACCGTAACTCCCGGTTTATCATCTTCAACCTCTAAATGATCATAATTGATATCATCAATACTATCGACATAATATACATCATTAAAGAACTTTAATGTCGGAGCAGCAATATCTTCTGGATTATTATTATCTTCTAAATAATCACTGCTATTAGAATTAAAAATCCAACCGTATTTATCTTTCTCATACTCAATTTTATACCAATAAGTATCTCCAACAGTTTCAACTTCTAAAACTTTATATACCTCACCTTTCTTAACTTCTCCCAAAATATCAGCAGTAGCACTAGCTTCTTTGCGAATATTGATATAATCGTTTTCAATTTCTACATGCCACCCCTTTTTAATTTCTTCAATATTTCTTTCATTTGCTTTCCCCGACAAAAAATAATAAGCTCCGAAACCACCACCAATAAGTGCTAAAAACAAAATGATTATTAATAACTTCTTCATAACCTACTCCTTAAAAATATTTTATCAAACTATTACCTATTTAGCAATTGCTTAAGATGGCAAAATTCGATTTAATTTGTTAAAAGAATCCAAATTAACATCATCTAAGCGATAAAAACCCCTTGTTTTTACTTTACATACTTTTTTATCTTCCGATAATGTTATATTAATTATTTCTGGATTCATCACACCCCCATAAAAAAGCAAATAATACTCAAAATAAATCCGCAATACATTAGCTACTTCCAAAGAATAATCTGAAGAAAACTCTTGTAAATCACCTCTTGTAATGTAAAAAGTATTGCCGATTTCTCCTTCATATATACTAAAATTAAAAACTTTAGAACTATTTACAATAAACGGACGATAATACATGTCGCTAGTTCCATATAAAAACTCATTCTTTATACTAGAATTTGGTAAATCATCTGCTAAATATAAAGTAGTCCGCCCTTCAAAGGAATCTTCCAAACGCAAGCTGGCATTTTCAAAGTCTGCAATAATCTCACCTTTCTCATCAAGCAACTGAATATCACAGTCTTTAGTCAAGCCATCTCTTTCTATAAGATAAAATAAAGGATGCTTAAATATAAAATCTTTATTTAGTTTAACTCGATAATTTAATTGAATTACACGCATATATATCCCCCACAAATTTTATTCTACCACATATTTCTAATTTATGATAGAATATATTTAGGTGATTGAAATGGAAAAAAACAAATATCAAAGAGCTACTAAAGAAGAAAAGCAAAAAGCTCGTAATGATTTCTTTAACACTGACTTTGGGCGTGATTTAAAAAAACGCTTAAATAGATTAGTAATTTATAGCATTTTATTAATTGGCTTTGCTATCTATTTTATAATCGACAATATAATAAATGATAACACTGTAACTAATTACATCCTAGCAGGTTTCTTTATTATCTTTGCTATCATCTTCCTCATTGGTAGACATTATGTTATTATTAAAAATGCTAACGACTACATGATAAAAAATAAAAACAAAAAATAAAAAAATTCTCAGACTTTAAGCATACTATTTAATATGGATATATTAAATAGATTAAAAAGGCTTAAAACTGAGGATTTTATTTGGATTATATACTTTTTCATTGCAGCTTTTGCCATTATTTCTAATGCTTTTGAAAAAGACTATATCAAAACTAATAACATTACTTCTTTTCGCAAAAGTAAAAATATCAATATAGTCCTTTTTTTCATAGCGTTTTTTATTTACCTATATTTTGTTTTATTATTTACCAAAGACTTAAGTAACATGGAAAGAAACTTTAATAATCCAAAGTATCGGAATACATTCTTACAACTTATCGCTTCCTTGCTCTTTCTCATCGGCGGAGCCATCTATTTAATTCAAGAAGTTATTTCTTATGACAACACAGAAATTGGTTTTATTTAACAAAATACCGATAAGCTTTATGTGATTCTAAAGTTGTTCCAAAGTTTTCAGCTAACTCTGATACACTAACCACTTGATAACCTTCCACATAAAGATAAGGTAAAATTTTCTCAATTGCTTCTACACTTGTCTTATGAATATCGTGAAATAATATAATATACCCATCTCCCACATTTTCCAATGTATAATTTAGTAGATAATCTACATCTTTATGCCGCCAATCTTCAGTATCGACATTCCACAAAATAAATGATACATCTAATGCTTCCTTGATTTCACTATTAATTGAACCATATGGTGGACGAACTAAAGAAAACCCAGTCCCCGTAATGCTTTTTAAAATATCATTACTCGTAGCAAATTCCGTCTGAATATCGGCAATGCTTTGTCTTTTAAAATTTTGATGAGCATAAGAATGATATCCAATTTCATTACCATTATTATAAACATTTAATACCGTACTACGATACTTTTCCAAATTATTCCCTAGCATAAAGAAAGTTGCTCTCGCTTTATTATTCTTTAAAATATTTACCAAATCATTAGTATATGGCCCTGGCCCATCATCAAAAGTTATCGCTACCAACTTTTTAGAAGGATTAATCACCGAACCATCTTCATTTACATAATTACTATCTAAATCAACTGTAATATTCAAATAATCTTTTATTTCATTATAATTAACTACCAAAAATAAATCTTCTTTAGGCATCGGGTCAATTGTATAATCATAATAATATATTACCAATTCATTATCTTTCAAAAAATATTCATTATTACCATTATTTAAACTTATTACATCCGCAATAAAAGTAGGATACTTTAAATATACTAATTCTTTTATCTTATTCCAAAAATCATCTATTTTATCTTCTTTAATTAATTCTGTTATAGTTATTTCCTTACCTGTTTCATAATTAAAGATATGTGATTCATATTTATCATTTTCTGTTGTAAGTATTGAAGTAACTTCCTTTTTTATATCGACTTCTTCTACTATCTTTTGTTCATCTAAAGTATCAATATATTCATCAATCTTCGGGCTTCTAACAATATTTTTATCTGTTTTAATAACACTTGTCGAATTAGTATCAATATTTTTATCATACTCTTTTAAATAACTAGAAGTTATAACTACTGAAGATATTGCCATTACTAAGATAAATACTACAATTACATTACCAATTATTACTTTTTTATTCTTTAATCTATACTTCATTTTAACACCTAACTAAACATTTTTAATATCTTTTCTAATAAACACCACAAAGGCTACAATAAGCATTATTATCAAATATGTAAGACATACTAACAAAGAATGTCCTATCGTTACTCCAAATATCGATTGTCCTCCGAATAAATATACTGTAAAATCCCAATTAGTAGTAACAAAATAATTTAATATTTTTATGTCATAAGCATAAGCTAAACTATTGATAATTTGGGAAGCAATCATTCCTCCAAAAGTTAAAGTTATTGCAAATGCTGTATTATTTAATATTACTGAACAAGCAAAGGCCAAAGTCGCTAATAATAAAATTTCTGGTAAGTTGGCAAGCATATTCACTAAGAAATAACTAAATACATTTAAAACTTCCATACTATGCGTAGTCACATTATATATTACCGCCGGAATACTCAAAGAACCAAAGCCCAAGAATATACCCCCAATCATAATTTGAGCAAGCAATAAAAAGCCAATAATTAATGGTATACACAACACCACAGCAATATACTTTGCCCATAAAATACTCGTTCTTTCATGAGGAACAATCAACAGTGTTTTAATTGTGCCCTTATTAAATTCATCACTTACGATACCACCTGCAATCATAATTACAAATAGCAATATTAAGAAGGCATATTCATTAAAGAAATTCATTATTACTCCCCTTAAATTATTACTACTTTTAGTATCTATTTTTTCTTCTAATATATACTTATTTTCATGGAAATCTTTTACCAAACTTTCATATTCTTCTGGATCTATTTCATCTTCATAAAGATATTCAGCCATCGAATAAAGTTCTTGTTCTATATCACTAATTGCTCTATTTAAGTAATCATCACCATAAACTACATCTTCTTCTAAACGATAATTTATAAGTTCTAATTCTTCTCTACTTACATATAACAATTTATTATATTGGATAATATCATCATTACTTAAATTATCTGTATTAAGCATATTTTCATAATATTTTACTTCTTCTTCCTTTGCTTTTGCATCAATATTAGCAAAATACTTCCAATCATCATTATAAATTGCTTGAAGAATTTCTAACATCTGGGCATTCAGCTCTGCAATCTTTTCTTCATCGTTTTCTGTATGTAACTCACGATAATACTCGATATTAAGATCCAAATAATAAGTCATAAAAGCATTATATTGCCAACTATTAACATCATAATCATATGATAAATTATAACTATCTAACAAAGCTAAATTATAGACATAATCATCAATACTACCAGTACTTGGATCATAGTTATTAATAAAACTATTTATTTCATTTATATCTATTTCATCATAATAAACATCATTATTATCATCATAATAAAAATAGATAATATTAGTAATAACAACAAATACTAAAGCAATTGCTAAAATTATATACGTACTTAATTTATGGAATATTTTAAATAATTCATTTTTTATTAGTCGTATCATTTCTTACCCCCTGTCTTTTTTAAGAAGGCTTCTTCCAAAGTTAATTCATCTTCCCTAACTTCATAAATATCTATTTTATTCTTAACTAACTTGCGAATAATACTTGCAACTTCCTCCCGGCTAGCTTTGACAACAAAACTATGTTTTTTTATCTCTTGCGCATTACTTATCGGTAAGTTAGTTGTATCACTTACTTTAAATATGACTCTACTTTCATTACTTTTAAAGTCTTTAACCTCACTATATTCTAAAATATGTCCTTTATCGATTATACAAACTTTATTACAAAAACTTTCTAATTCCGCTAGATTATGACTTGATATTAAAATTCCTAACCCATCACCAGCTAGTTTTTTAAGTAAGTCACGTAAGTCTTTGATTCCTTCCGGATCTAATCCATTAGTAGGTTCATCTAAAATAAGCAAATTAGGGCTATTGAGTAAAGCCTTAGCTATCCCAAGCCTTTGACGCATTCCCAAAGAATACTTACTTACTTTATCATTAATTCGTTCTTCTAACCCGACATATTTAACTATTTCTAAAATATGATCCTTACTAATTCCTTTATAACAATCAGCCACCAAGCACAAGTTTTGCCAACCAGTAAGATACATATAGGAATCCGGATTTTCCACAATTGCTCCAACTTTAGCTATCGCTTTTACATAATCCTTAGTTACATCATAAGAATTAATATTCACACTACCAGAATCAATTCTCTGTAAGCCTAATATTAACTTAATAGTTGTTGTCTTACCACTACCATTTGGACCAATAAAAGCCAAAATATCCCCCTCATTAATACTAAAAGAGACATCTTTTAAAATTTCTTTTTTGCCAAACTTTTTACATAAATTTTTACATTCTAAAATATTCTCCATAATTACCTCATTCTAATTATATCACATAATACTTAAAGTTAACTTTAAAAGACGTATTATTGACATACCCTTCACTTATATATATCTTAAAAAAATGCCAATTTCCTTTTTTTATCTATCAAAAGTTTTCAAATATACCTCTTTTAGGCGATCACTTGATATATGTGTATATATTCCTGTCGTATTTAAACTAGCATGTCCCAATAATTCTTGCACACTTTTTATATCTGCCCCATTATTAAGTAAATGTGTAGCAAAAGTATGTCTTAAAGTATGCGGAGTCACATGCGTTTTTAAAGACAAATCTAAAACTAACTTATGAACAATCGCTTCAACTTCTTGAACTGTAAGTTTTTCTTTCTTATCATTTAAAAATAAATACCCACTATTCTTATTAAACCCACTAGCCAAATACTTTTCTAAATAATCCGCCGCATAATCACCATAATATACAATTCTTTCCTTACTTCCTTTTCCCATAATCTTTATTGTTCTATTACTTTTATTAATATCTACCATTTTTATATTAATAAGTTCACTAACCCGACAGCCAGTTGCATAAAACATCTCAATTAAAAGTCTATTTCTAAGCCCAATATCACTACTTATATCGATACTATCGAGAATTTTCGCCAATTCTTCATAGCTAAGATAATTAGGTAATCTTTTTTCTAATTTAGGATTTCTTATATTATTAAATATATTATTACTCACTATCTTATTATTAAGTAAATAATTATAAAAACTTCTAATAGCACTTATTCTTCTAGCAATAGTACTATTTTTTAATTTTTTTTCATCCAAATATTTTAAATACTCCCGCACATCATAACGATCCAACTTTAAATAATCTATCTTTCTTTTTTTTACAAAACAAAAAAAGTCAGCTAAATCTTTACGATAGCTGTCTATAGTATTAAAAGAAAAATTTAGTTCTCTATTTAAATAATTTAAGTAATTATCTACTTCTTTTATCATCTTCATCCCAACCTAAATATTTAAGCCTTTTGACAAGCTTATCTTTTTCAAACATAAATCCATAAATGCGAATATTATCATAAACAATATCATTGCTTGCTTCTCTACTATCTACACTAGGAGTTCTAGGATTATCCCTAACCTTCTCTAACAACTCTACGTCCTCTCTATATTTAGCAATAAGTTCTTGGATTTTATCTATGAGCCTTACTATTTTTTGCTTTGCATCCTCTCTTTCTGCTTCTGTCAATGGACTTCTTTCATAAGCATCAAACTCAACCATTACCCGAAATAACTTTTCTTTTTCTTCCACTAATCGTCTTAATCTATTATTAGCATATGATATATCTCTTCTAGCCTCTGATTGGGCTTCACTAATCGAGCGTGGATCATCCAAAACATCTTGAGAATCTTGTATTTCTCTTTTTACATCCAATATTTTATCATCGACCTCTGCCATATGAGTAATAACTTGACTCCGTTTGCCAACAATAAAAGCCTTTATATCTTCATCACTAACTGGACACAATAATGCTAATTCCTCATCACTAAACTCTGCAGCCCAAGGATAACTCTTTCGATAATCCGCAACTAATTTATTTTGAACTGTTTGTTCAATATTATTCATAAATCCCCCTATGAAGCTTTTTCAACCTTTAATACCGCTTCTAACCCTTTATTAGTATTTACATTTTGATCACTATCTAAATTAACTAAAACAACTTCGACATTCCAAATATGTTGTGTTTGCAAATCCGATGTAATAACATAATTAGAAGCAATATAATATGTTCCTTTTTTAGTAGTTATATCAAAACCTCGTAATACTTCACCATTGCCATTAGTTACTTCCTTATATTCTAATCCAGCAATTTTTGTTAATTCATCTCCATTAGGATCAGTTACTACTAGCAATAATTCAGCATCTTCTGAAGGTGTTGTATAAGAAAACTCATTATTAGCAATATCTAAATTTACATTATAATTATAACTTACTTCTTCACCTTGATTACTTACTTGTAATAATGCTCCACCATAAGTTTTACCAACTAAATCCCCCATACCTTTGCCAAAATTTTCTTCCGTAGCCTGAATATTAATAGGGTCTCCCGTACTAAAAATTAACCAATCCGTCGTCGCTGAACTTGATTGGACATGCGGCGAAACATTAGACACTTGAATCATCGTAAAATATGCATAAGTGGCTGTACTTAACATAAGTATCAAAACTAGCACATATATAATCATTAGTATTCTTTTCCATTTTTTATTCATTTTTATTCCCCATTACCTTTTATATTCTTCATTCTAAGAATAACATTATTACTATGAAAAATCAAGTCTTTATGCCCTCTTTTGTAGGATTATTTTCATCGCCCACACATAGAGTGGCACAAACATATTAAGCACTAAAGAAAGTATACAAGTATTAATTAAATTTTTCGAAATAAGCATATAGCCAAAAACAATTAAAGCTAAAACTATTGCTCCAGAATAATAAATTAAATCTTTTCTATCCTTCTTTTTATCATTTTTATAATTATCAGTTATATCATAACCAACATATACAATATTTGTAAGAACAATAATTACATAAAGATATGGTAAAACTCTGTCATCTGCAAAATTACTATATAATAAATATACTAACAAGAAAAAAAGTGAATCAATTCTAATTATATGAAATGGTTTTTTTACTATAAGTTCTTTTGTATATTCTTTAGCATACTTATTCTTTCTACCAATTTCTCTTCTAAAAAACAAAAACAAATATATTAACCACAAAAATAAACCACAATATTCAATTACTTCCACCATAATCAATTTCTCCCAAATAGACAACCACAATAATCCTGACGATATAAATGATATTCTTTACTAAGTTCGATACTTATCTTATAGCCATCTTTCTTTTTAAAATCACTATACAAATATTTTACACCATATTCTTTCTCTAATAAAGCCCCAATTTGATTAATTATAGCACTATTCTTATGAGGACTCACTGTTAATGTCGTTCCAAAATAATCGAATCCTAATTCTTTAGCTAGCTCTGCCGTTTTACCCATCCGCAATCTAAAGCATACGGCACATCTTGCTCCCCCTTCTTTTTCTTGTTCCAAGCCTTTAACTTTATCACGAAAATCCTGATTAACATAATCACAATCTAAAAACTTGATATGTTCATTATTAAATTCTTTAATAAACCTTATTTGTTCCTCTTTCCGATGCATATATTCTTCCACTGGTTCAATATTTGGATTATAATAAAGTACTGTAATATCAAAATGTTGCACTAACAACGTTAAAACTGTCGTCGAACATGGCCCACAACAACTATGAAGTAATATCCTAGGTCTTCCTTCTAACCCCGAGATAATATCGAGCATTTTATTGTGATAATTCACTACTTCCATCTTCTACTTCCTCACTTTCTTCTGCTGCTAATGCCGCAAATGATGTAAAAATAATCGTATCACTTCCCGCATAAACACCATCTAAGTGTAAAACCCCTTTTTCTTTCAAACTCGAATAAATAAGTTTATATTTTTCCAAATTATCAAAATTAACTAAATCGATATATATATGATTTCCATCATTCATTCTTAGTATAAATCTACTATCATTGATAGTAATATCATTTTTAACGTCTGGACTATACTCAATTTCACTAATTAAAGCAATTATATCCGGTGATATTTCTCCCATTTTTTCAATAAATTCTTTATAAATATCACTAGGTACATAATTAACTAAAGTAGGAAGCCCCATAATGCTCGGATTATCCATAGCAACTTCTTCGCCATTTGCTAACGCCACACTACTATTTAGCACATTATAAAATAATACTTTTGCTTCCTCTACATCAATAGTAATAGTTCCAGTTAAACTTTTCTTCACTTCGACACTATCTATAAAATTTAGGGCTTCAACATTTTTAATTATTTTCTTAGTGCTTGTCCGAAATATCGGCGGATATTCTTTGATTCCTGCAGCAGCAATAATTTCCCCTTCACTTACCATATTATTGCCATTTATAACTATATTTTTAATTGGTAAAGTTAAACAATAGTAAAAAGCCATTATAATTAAATATAATGTTAAAAGAATAACTAATAAAGCCTTCTTATTTAATCTCCTTTTTACTTTTTTTTCTTCCATATCTTCACCATTTAACTATTACTTGTTCTAATTTTAATTCCACATTAAATCTTTTCTTTACTTCTTTTTTTATAATTTCAATCAATTCTATTATATCACGACTAGTTGCATTATCATAATTTATAATAAAATTGGCATGTTTCTCTGATACTTTTGCTCCTCCAACCCTATATCCTTTCAATCCAGCATGTTCAATCATATATCCTGCTGCTAAAGAAGGCGGATTACGAAATACCGAACCGGCATTTTTATATTCTAAAGGTTGACTATCTCTTCTTTTCCTAGCATTTTCCCCTATCTTTTCCTTCTCTTCTATTACATCCCCTTTAATACCCATAAATTCCGCCGCAATAATAATTACATTACTTCTTTTTAATTCGGTATCTCGGTAATCATAAGTAATACTTTCTTTTTTTAATACTCTAATATTACCATCATAATCCATCACTGTAACACTAATTAAATAATCAAATATAGCTACACCATAAGCCCCAGCATTGCCAATTATGGCCCCACCAAGAAGCCCTGGAATTCCCATCAAACTCCCATAATTAGTATAACCATCATCGAGCATTTTTTTAACCATTGTTCCTAAAGGAATGCCTGCTCCTACCTTAATTATATCGCCATTTACTTCATAACTATCTAATTTATCTAATTTAATAATTACTCCATCATAATTAGAATCCGGTAAAATGACATTTGAGCCACCACCTAAAACATACCAAGAAATATTATTAACTTGCAAATACTTAATTAAAGAAACTAAATCCTCGATAGAATTTGGTTCAACCAAATACTTAGCAGTTCCCCCAATTCCATAAGTATTATATTTTTTTAAATCGATATTTTCTAAAAGTAAACCATATTCTTTCATTTTAACAATTCCTTAATTTGTTCATAAATAATCGTCGAAGATTCCTTAGTATTTAGTTTTTCTAAATTATTTTTTAACTCTTGATACTTACCAGAGTTATTTACTAATTCATTAATCGATACTTGGATTAAATCCGTCGTCAAATTCTTTTCTTCAATTAATTCAGCAACTTTCATATTAACTAAATCTAAAGCATTATAATATTGATGATTATTAGCAACATAGGGACTAGGTATCAATATACTAGGTATTTTTAAAGCAAGTATTTCACTAATTGTACTAGCTCCTGCTCTACTTATTAATAAGTACGCATCTTTCATTAATCCTGCTAGATTATCAAAATATGGTACCACTTTAACATTCTTAGGAAAACTAGTATCTTTGATAAAATCATCATAATAAGCCTTACCAGTCACATAAAGTATCTTATATGGCTCATCCCCTACAATTTGCAAAAACGCCTTAAATTTTTCATTAAAAGCACTGCTACCAAGAGAACCTGCCACAATAATTATTAATTTATCACTTTCTCTAAATCCCAAAGTCGTTTTTGATACCTTTGGTATACTCAAAGCATTTTCCCCACAAGGGTTCCCCGTATAAACCACTTTTCTAGCTGTCTTAAAATAATCTTTTGAATTCTTAAAAGATACCCCCACTAAATCGACATACTTAGCTAGTGTTATATTGCTCTTGCCGGCAATACTGTTTTGTTCATGAATGAATGTCTTAATCCCTAACTTATGTGCTGCTTTAATCACTGGATAGGTAACATAACCACCAACACCAATAACAACATCAGGCTTAAATTCTTCCATTATACTCTTGCACTTTTTAATAGCCTTGTTAATTAAAAAGATATTTTTAAAATCCCTAATTATTTGTGTCTTACTAAAACCATATATCTCAATTGCTTCATACTTAATTCTCATTTTAGGCACAATATCTTTTTCCATTCGATCATGTGTACCAATATATAAAACTTCTAAATTTTTTTCTTTTTCTTGAAACTTCTTTATAATTGCTAACGCCGGATAGATATGTCCACCAGTTCCTCCAGCAGAAACGATAATTTTCAATTTAATCACCTTTATATAATTATACACTAAATAAAGTAATATTTTTATAAAAAACTGATAAACTATCAAAATATTTGACACGTTTATCAGT